>JAFDXA010000284.1 GCA_018268185.1 Bacteroidota bacterium | reverse complement strand
CCTATGCTTCCATTAAAGGTTATGATACCCTTACCCGGGTAGGCAGCAATTTTTCTGTGGCCCGTTTTTCAAATAACCAGATGCAGTATAACCTTCGTGCCATGAACTTCAACTGGGATACGGCTGGGAAAAAATGGGTGCTGAACAACGTGATAGAAAGATACCTCCATGATATTACCGAAACAGTAGTGCAAACGGCCCAGAAAAAGATGAGCTATAATTTCCGGCCCATTGACCTTCGTAAGGACGATTACCTGAAAGATCAGATGACCACACCCGACCTGGATGCTTTCATCAGACTGGAAAGGATCAGGGGTTCTGAAATGCTCAATACGCTTCTTGTAGAGCGATACAACCGGGATGCTATTCCGGCTTCTGTTCTAATCCTTACCATTATCGGAGCCATTATTGCATCCCGGAAGGTAAGGGGAGGCAGCGGCGCCCACCTTGCCATCGGCGTGGTTATAAGCGTGCTCTACATACTGTTTGGCAGGTTCTCCATCGTGTTTGCAACCAAGGGAGATTTTACCCCGTGGCTGGCCGCCTGGACGCCCAATATCATCTTCGGACTGTTAACTTTTTACCTGTACCGGCAGTCGCCAAAATAATTCCTTTTTTATTTAAGTTTCCTGTAAACATTTTTGTTTGACAGCTGTTGTCAACGTAATTTTAGGTATTGTTTTTCAGCTGATCAGGGAACAAACCGTACAAGTGAGTGACACAACGATGATGCCATGAAAAACAACTGCCGGTTGCATAAAAAATAACACTTAACATATAACGTCATTACAATGGGTATCATTAAGGAGAGATTTAAGGCGAAAGCTGATACGATTGCCGTAGAGATCAAAGAACTGATCAAGGAACATGGAGATAAAAAGATCGGTGAAGTTACACTGAGCCAGATATACCAGGGAATGCGTGGCATGACCGGGCTTGTTTCAGAAACTTCGTTGCTGGATTCGCAGGATGGCATTCGCTTCCGTGGATACTCCATACCGGAGCTGCGTGAAAAACTCCCCAAAATAAAAGGCGGTACAGAGCCATTGCCGGAAGGTTTATTTTACCTGATGCTGGTTGGCAGTCTGCCAAGTGAGGAAGATGTTCAACATCTCAGCAGTACCTGGCAACGCAGGAGCCATGTACCAAACCATGTGTTCACTACCATTGAGGCATTGCCTGTTAATACGCACCCGATGACACAATTTGTGGTTGCGATCATGGCTTTGCAAACCGAAAGCCAGTTCTCCAAGCGTTATGCTGCGGGCATGAATAAGAAAGATTACTGGGATGCTGTGTTTGATGATTCAATGGACCTGATCGCACGTTTGCCGAGGGTTGCTGCTTATATCTATCGCCGTAAATATAAAAATGGAGAGCATATTCAGCCGAACGGTTTGCTCGACTGGGCCGGAAACTTTGCACACATGATGGGTTACGAAGACGATGGCTTTAAAGAATTGATGCGTTTGTACATGACCATTCATGCTGACCATGAAGGAGGAAACGTTTCGGCTCACACCACCCACCTCGTAGGTTCTGCATTGAGTGATCCTTACCTGAGTTTTGCAGCCGGTATGAACGGGCTTGCTGGTCCGCTCCACGGCCTCGCCAACCAGGAAGTGATCAAATGGATATTTGAATTGAGAGAACAGATCGGTTCTGATAGTCCGACCAAAGAACAGATCGAAGAATACGTTAAGAAAACACTGAGCGAAGGAAAAGTAGTTCCGGGATATGGTCATGCTGTTTTACGCCAGACAGACCCTCGCTTTACTGCACAGATGGAATTTGGTAAGAAGCACATGCCGGATGATCCGCTGGTGCAAACCGTATGGAATATTTATGAAGCAGTGCCGCCGATTCTGAAAACGATTGGTAAGATCAAGAATCCATGGCCGAACGTAGATGCACACAGTGGCGCATTGCTTGTTCATTACGGTATGGTTGAATATGAATTCTATACCGTGCTTTTTGGTGTATCAAGGGCATTGGGTGTATTGGCCAGTCTTTGCTGGGACAGGGCCCTGGGCTTCCCGCTGGAAAGGCCCAAGTCGGTTACAACAGAACTCGTTAAGTTGTGGCTCGAAGGTAAGGATGAGATATGGGAAGGATAATGATAACTGGAAATTAGTACTGATAGAAAAGCGCTGGATATCTCCGGCGCTTTTTAATTGTAGTCTATCAAATAATACTAAAAATCATTTTGAAGCAATGGAACAGGGAAGTATATTTGCAGTCCATTAGCAAGGGGGATTAGCTCAGTTGGCTAGAGCGCTTGCATGGCATGCAAGAGGCCACCAGTTCGAATCTGGTATTCTCCACCACACTCTGAAAGCCGCTATAGTAGCGGTTTTCAGAAAAAATAAAACTTTATAGAGTAGTTTTATAGAGTTCATTTGTAAAAAAATATCCATCGTTCAACTGCAAAAATTTGAATGATGGATAAAAAAAATTTTTGCTTTAAAATTTACCCCATTAATAGAGATTTATCAAAGGTGTGGTTTGTAAGTTTTAAAGATGCAACAGGCCGGGAGGTTAAAAAATACGGCCATTTGGCCCACTATCACACGGTTGAGGAAAGGCTCGCCGAAGCAGATAGAATAATAAGGGCCGCAAAAAACCCCTTTATTATCAATTACACAAAGCGGCGTGATCTGGTTGCCGCCCTGGATGCCGTGCTAAAAGAAAGGCAGCCCCGTGTTGCCCTCAAAACCTTTCAAACATATACTTCAGTCTTAAACAAGTTTGCCGCCTGGTATCGGCCTGCATACAAAGCAGACAACCATTTAAACCCGGTTGATTTTATCAATTTTCTGTACTCGGGCAATTACAGTAATTCAACGATCCGCAAAAGTTTGGTAGTGTTGAAAAACTTTTTCAATTGCCTGGTTAAGTGTGGCAACTATGAGAAAAACCCGTTCGTTGATCTGAAGATTAAAAAAATAAGAGGCAAAAGCAAACTGCCCTTTCATCCTGAACAGGTTGCCGAATTAAAAGCCGTGATCGCTGCCCGTGATCCCCAACTATGGCAGGCCGTTCAGTTTCTTTACTATCTTTTTTTTCGCCCCAACGAAGTGAGGCAGCTAAAAATATCGGATATACTTTTTTTTGAACAAAAAATTATACTGCGTGATGAGATCGCAAAGGATGATGATAATATTTTAAAAGCGGTGCCAGCTCCATTACTGCCCGTTATTGATAAATTGAGAGGGCAACCGGCCAATTACTTTATTTTCTCGCATAATCAGCAACCAGGCAAAAAAATGATTTCAATCAATAACCTGAACGACAGACACAGGAAAATTTTGCGGTCGCTCAATTATTCAACCAGGTATTCGCTTTATAGTTGGGTTCATACCGGTATTAAAATGGCTGCAATGGCAGGAATACCGCTAAAACAAT
>JAFDXA010000283.1 GCA_018268185.1 Bacteroidota bacterium | reverse complement strand
TGTACAGACTCGCAGGCCTGTATCGTGTTTCAATTAAAATTTCAGTTCTTCTGCCTGCTCCACATCAATTGATTTGTGTGTGCGGTACAGGTTTATAATGATCGCAATGGCAACAGCTGCTTCTGCTGCGGCGATGGCGATGATAAAAATGGTAAAGAAAAGCCCGTCGAGCCTGCCCGGCCACACATACTTATTGAACGCAATAAAGTTCAGGTTCACACTATTCAGCATCAACTCTATGCTCATGAGCATGGTTATAAGGTTTCTCCGGGTGAAGAAACCAAACACTGCAATAAAAAAAAGTGCAGCGCTTATGAACAACAAATGATATAAACCGGGTTCCTGCATCAATTATACTGTTTCAAAACTCTAAATTTTATTTTTTATCAACCGCTGGCTGTTCAGCCGTTGACCTCAATGCAATTACTATGCAGCCAACAAGCGCCGCCAGCAAGAGCACGCTGATCACTTCAAATGGCAAAGCATATCCTCCGTTCTCAATACCCAGCATCTGGTTACCTATATCAGCAACGGATGGATTATTGCCAGCTCCGGTTGAATTTCCATTGAATGAATACTTCGCCACCTGCAGCATCACCAATGCAAAACCGCAGAAAGCAGCCAGTGCCGAAAACAACTGACGGCCTGCCTGTTGCTTCGGCAGCAATTCCCCGGCTTCCTGTGTTAGAAAAATGGAGAAGATGATCAATACCGTGATGCCGCCAACATACACAACGATCTGTACGGCTGCAATGAATTCATATTCCATCCAGAAATACAAGCCTGCAATACCGATCAAAGTAAAGAGCAGGAAGATGGCTGCCCGGAATATACGCCGCGTACTTACAGACATCACCGCACTCACCAGGGTAAGTGCTGCAAGCATGTAGAATATGATCGTTGATCCGCTCATCAATTAATTTATAGTTTAACCTGTTGTGCTATTATAATTTTCAGCAGCAGGCACTAAATCATGAAAATATTCTTTCCTTTTACTATACTTTTTTGCTTCTCCAAAAAAGTATCAAAAAAAGAGCCCGAAAAAAGGATACGCCGCTTTTTTCGGAGGGCTCCCTGATTAAGCTTTTGTACTACTGTAAACTCAGATTCAGTTCCCTGATCTGTAATTCCAACCAGCTCAAACAAATTATAAACCCAAACAATCAGAACCTCGTCGTACAACACACTATTATTTATTCAACACCCTCCATAATTTTTGATCCTGGTTTGTTGAGCACTTTTGTCAACTCAGCCCTGTCGAAAACACTGTGTTCAAAAGTTTGCGCCATCACTATAGCATCTGAAGGGCAGGCTACCACGCAGAGGTTGCACATGGTGCAGAGTTCCAGGTGATATACCAGCTTGTCAATTGCTTTCTTTTTTTTGCCTTCAGGTGTTATGTCGAATTTCGTTACCACTTTAATGGTTCCGTTCGGGCAGGCAAGTTCGCAGGCCGTACAACCGGTGCAACGATGCTCGTTGTTTTCATCGTGTGGCATCACCACCTCCCCTTTGAACCTTTCAGGCAACTTCAATGTATCCCGGTTATCCGGATACTGCTCGGTAATGATCTCTTTATGATGGGTGAAATAATAACCGGTACGCTTCATGCCTACCAGCAGGGAGTGTATGCCTGAAAAAATATTTTTTATGTAAGTACCGAGGTTCATTTTTTGTTTTTATGAACTACGAGTGAATTTAGTTTTAAAAATGCCATCCCATGATCGCAATCAGTGTTACCAGTAAAATATTGAACATACCTATCGGTAATAAATATTTCCACTCAAGGTTCAGGAGCTGATCAATACGCAACCGGGGGAATGTCCACCTGAACCACATGATCACAAAGATCAAAAAGAATGTTTTTCCCATGAACCATAATCCTGAAGGAATATAATCCATCACATGATTGAATGCTTCCCAGTTGCCGATATGAAAAGGCATCCAGCCACCAAGAAACAGTGTTGCCCCGATAGCGCACCCGATGAATACATTTACATATTCTGCCAGGAAGAACAGGGCGAACTTCATTCCTGAATATTCTGTATGAAAGCCCGCTGTTAATTCTGATTCTGCTTCTGCCAGGTCGAATGGCGCCCGGTTTGTTTCTGCGGTAACAGCCACCAGGAAGATAAGAAAAGCAATTATTACAGGTATATGCCCTTTGAATATCCACCAACCGTTTTGCTGTGAATAAACAATATCATTCAGGCTGAGACTTCCGGTTAAAACAACTACCGTAAGTATGGAGAGGCCAGCCGACAATTCATAACTCACGATCTGTGCCCCGCTCCTCATGGCTCCCATCAAAGAGTATTTGTTATTGCTTGCCCACCCTGCCATCAGGATGCTGATCACGGATATGGAAGAGATGGCTGTAACATACAGCACGCCAATATTCAGGTTCCATATCTGGAAATCCTTTGCAAATGCGATCGGCGCCATGAGTAACATGGCTACAATCATGGCAATAATAGGCGCCAGGTTGAACAGGAATTTATCGGCTCCTCCCGGCGTCATCCCTTCTTTCACCAGGAGTTTCAAAGTATCTGCAAATGATTGCAGCATACCTTTTGGTCCAACACGGTTCGGCCCCAGCCTGATCTGCATCCAGGCCGACACTTTTCTTTCCATCATCACGAGCACCAATCCTAATATCGCAAACAGGCTGATCACGGAGATGCCCACGATCAGCATCTGGAAGATCAGTGACCATGTTGGACTGAAATGCTGATTCAGCCAATCCTGGATAGATGTTGTTATGTCAGATAAACTCCACATCAATTATGAATGATGAATAGTATATGGAACATGATACATTATTTTATCGTTCTGATTTACATTCATCATTTAATATTATTCATTTTAACGCATTGTGCTATTTAAATTTTCAGTAAGCACCATTGATTGATGACTTCTACTCTTTTACTATACTTTTTTGCTTCTCCAAAAAAGTATCAAAAAAAGAGCCCGGAAAAAGGATACGCCGCTTTTTCCGGATGGTTCCCTGATTAAGCTTTAGTA
>JAFDXA010000282.1 GCA_018268185.1 Bacteroidota bacterium | reverse complement strand
CTGCATACAGCCAATTGGCGTCATCCTTATACTTGTATTCGATGATACTTCCTGCTTTTACATCCGGGAAAGCGAACGTGATTTCAGATCTTCTTTTATCTATTTTCCTGGTGAATATGGAACTCTTTTCAACTTTTGTTATAATGGGGTTTCCGTCGGGCCCCATGTTTATGGTTTGTGCCGAGAGGCCACGGATATCTTCAACGCCATACTCGGCCAAAAAGCGGATCTTGATATTGGCCTGGTCGAATCCCTTTGAATTGAAAATTTTGATCCTCACATGCCTTTCCATTTGTGATGAGAGGGGGCGTCCCACAGAATTAAGATCCAGGTAACAATAAGCTTCACCAACATCAAATAAAACCATGGCTTCGGCTCCCGGATCGTTGGGGCATTGTTTCATTTCCAGGTCGGCTTTGTCTACTTTGCCAAAAGACGGAGCATCTTTCTGGGCAATAAGGGAAAAGGGCATCAGTACACATAGTAACAGTGTACCAACAATAGAGTTGATAGTCTTCATGCAGTTGTTTGATAAACTAATATAGGAAATATCTGATTACCGTAACTTTAACCCGGCAACTAATAATTTTTTATGAAATACATCTTAGCCATTTGTACCCTGGTGATTTTCGGAGCATGTAAAGCGCAGCCTGGTGTTTCCATTCCTACCAATAGCGATGAAAATACGCTCTTGTGGGAGATCTCCGGCAAGGGATTGACGAAGCCCAGTTACCTCTTCGGAACCTTTCACCTCATGTGCAGGGAAGACATCCATTTCAGCAAAAACCTTACAACGGCGCTGGCTGAAGTGTCTGAGGTATATTTTGAAATGGACCTTGATGATCCTTCCAATACCCTGGGCGCATTTTTGTTCATGAATATGAAAGATGGTAAAACACTTAAAAGCCTTTACACAACGGAAGAATATGAAAGACTGGAACGTTACTTCAAAGACAGCCTTAAGATGAACCTGTCTATGTTTCAAAAAATGAAACCCAATTTCCTTGATGCCTTTCTTTTCCCAAAGATGATGCCTTGTAAAAACATGAGCGGCGTGGAGCAGGAGATCATGCAACTGGCACAAAAGGATAAAAAAGAAATAAAAGGTTTTGAAACGATTGCGTTCCAGGCTTCTGTATTCGACAGCATTCCCTATGAGGAGCAGGCAAAGGAATTATTGACGACCATCGACAGTATTAATATCTACGGAAAGTATTTCGACAGCATGCTCAACGTTTACAAAACGCAGCAATTATCTGCCATAGAGCCCCTGTTTAACAACCCTAAAATCAACATGAGTGAAGGAAGTATGGATTTATTACTGGATAAAAGAAATAAAAACTGGGTAGCACAATTGAAAAAAATATTACCCGGCAGCAATATATTCATGGCCGTAGGAGCGGGGCACCTGGTAGGAGAGAATGGACTGATCTCTTTGCTGAAAAAAGAAGGATATACCTTGCGCCCCCTGCTGAATAAGTAAATTGAAATAAAGAAATTACAACCAGGGTACATCAACCCTACATTTTAAACTATAAGCTCTACTTAACCACCACCTCCCTGATTACTTTTTCCCCCATCATTTCATTGATGCGCTGAATGATTGTTTCTTTCTGGTAAAGCAATTCATTTTTAAGGGGAGCCACTGAAGTTGTAATGAAGAGTGTTTGGTTGATGATCTGTATCTTTTCCGTGTATTTGGCAATCGTTTTGCCCATCATTTCTTCCCAAACGGATTCTATGCGTACAGCCTGGACCCCGTTCTTTAAACGGCTCTGCTTTAAGAACTGCTCCATCGCTTCCTGCATTGAAAATTCTCCCATCAGGTAAAATTAGCATTTAAATATTGAAACAGCATTGTGGTAAATTACTGCTATAAATACAACCCTATATGCTCACATCTTCACATTACAAATTCCCAAATCACAACACTATCAACTGGAACTCCACATCCAGCGAATCAAAAGCTTCTTCGAGGCGCTCCCGGTGTGTGTCGGTAATAAATACCTGGCCGGTATTTTTTTTGCAAACCCAGTGAAGTAATTGCTGCATGCGCCTGCTATCAAGTTTTTCAAAAACATCATCCAGCAACAGGAGCGGGGCAAATCCCTTGCTTTCTTTCAGCATTTCAAATTCGGCAAGTTTTAAAGAAAACAAAAGGCTCTTTCTTTGTCCCTGCGAAGCAATGTTCTTAAAAGGCTGGCCATTGAGTTCCATGCTTATATCATCTTTATGAACACCGGCATTGGAACGTTGAAGCAGGATATCTTTTTGCCGGCTTTCTTTCAGCAGCTGATCGAAAGGCAGGTCGGTTAACCGGCTTATATAATGAAGGTTAATTGTTTCAGCATCTTCAGCGATCATGTGATAAAACCCGCATACCAGCGGGATAAGTTTTTGCAGAAATAAGGTTCTTTGCCTGTGAATATAATTTCCCGGGGCAAGCAGTTGTTCATCCAGTATCTCAAGCAATTCACCGCCTGATCTTTTCTCTTCTTCCATTCTTTTAAGCAGGCCGTTTCGCTGTTGCAGTATCTTGTTATAGCTGATCAGTTGCTGCAGGTATTCTGTATCTACCTGGCTGATGATGGTATCAAGGTATTTCCGGCGATTCTCGCTTTTGCCTGTGATCAGTTCCACATCATCCGGCGCTATCATCACGGCTGGCAAAAGCCCGATGTGTTTTGAGAATTTTTCATAAGGCGTATCATTAAGCAGGAATTCTTTTTTGGCGCCGCCGCGGTTGATGCAGGTCACTTTCTGGGCTTTATCCTCTCTTCTGAAAAAACCTTCCAGCCTGAATCCATCTTTGCCAAACCCGATATTCATTGCATCGGCACTTGAAAAATAGCTTTTCGTAAAACAACAATAATAAATGGCATCAAGCAGGTTGGTTTTACCCTTACCATTCAATCCACAGATACCAACCACATCCTGGTCAAAAACAAATGCCGACTGGTTGTAATTTTTGAACTGGGTGATGATAATTTTATCAAGCGTGAGCATGGAGGCTGCAAGATACAAACAACCGGTCCTAAATTCCTATAAATCACCAATTCAGGGCAGGAGAGGCCGGTAACCTGAATTTTGAAACCATTGAAAAATTTTACAATTTCTCCCTTATCTTTGCCGCCTAAAATTATACCCATTGGCTACAAAGTTTTCTAAAGAAACTTATTTGTATTGGTACGAACTGATGCTGCTTTTACGTCGTTTCGAGGAAAAAGCAGGGCAGTTATATGGTATGCAGAAAATCAGGGGCTTCTGTCACCTTTATATTGGCCAGGAAGCCGTAGCTGCCGGTTGTATGACCGCGACCAACCCTGATGACAAATTCATTACCGCCTACCGCGATCACGCCCTGGCAATGGCCAAAGGTGTTACTGCCAAAAGCTGCATGGCTGAACTGTACGGTAAAGCTACTGGTTGCAGCAAAGGCAAGGGGGGAAGCATGCACTTCTTTGGGGTAAAAGAGAACTTTTTTGGAGGCCATGGTATTGTGGGAGCGCAGATAGGAACGGGAGCCGGACTCGCATTTGCTGAAAAATACAACGGAACAAAAAATGTGGTTCTATGCTTCTTTGGCGATGGCGCTGCCCGCCAGGGAATGTTGCACGAAGCCTTTAACATGGCCATGCTCTGGGAATTGCCGGTGGTGTTCATCTGCGAAAACAACCAGTATGCCATGGGAACTTCTGTAGCCAGAACCAGTAAAGTACTCGATATTTCAAAAATTGCCGATGCTTACGAAATGCCTGCCGCCAGTGTTGATGGCATGAGCCCGGAAGCTGTTCACAATGCTGTACTCAAAGCAGTAAACAGGGCAAGGGAAAAAGGCGGTCCAACATTACTGGAGATCAATACTTACCGCTATAAAGGACATAGTATGAGTGATCCCCAGAAATACCGCACTAAAGAAGAACTGGAGACTTACAAGGAAAAAGACCCGATTGAATATGTACTGAACCTATTGAAGACTCAGTTTAAAGTTTCAGACGCAGATATCGAAGTGATCAACGAAAGGGTGAAAAATGAAGTGGAAGAATCTGTACAGTTTGCAGAAGAAAGCCCATGGCCTTCAGACGACGAACTGCTCAAAGATGTTTACATACAGCAGGATTATCCATTCATCGTTGATTAAATCCCGAACCAGGAACTCAAATTTCAAAATAAAAAATCCTGTTACTTGTAACGGGTATTAACAAAATGGCAGATAAAAACACAACAGCTACTACAACGGTTGAACATCCCGAAGCTTATTTAAAAGCAAAAGGTTTCTGGGATAAATACAGCAAGCCGATCATCTACATTGGTTCTGCGATCATACTCCTTATTGGTGGATGGTACGGTTACCAGAACTTCGTGGTGTTGCCGAAAGAGAAAAAAGCCAGCGAACTCATCTTCCCGGCAGAAGCCCTGTTTGATAAAATGGCTTCATCTTCTTTCAATAAAGATTCTGTAAACATTGTACTCAACGGCGGAAGCCTTGAGGGAAACAAGGTTACCGGCATTCTTTCCATCATCAGCAACTACGGCGGCACAAAATCAGGAAACCGTGCAAAATACATTGCCGGAGCAAGCTACCTTCAGATCAACGAGTATGACAAGGCTATAAAATACCTGAAGGATTTTAACGCCAATGGTGCTTCGCAGGTAGAAAGCAAAGCGTACATTCTTTTAGGGCATGCTTATTCTGAGAAGAAAAGTACCGACGAAGCTTTGAGTTATTATAAAAAAGCCGCCAATGTGAATATAAAGGATGAAGCCATCACCGGTTTCGCCCTCTTCATG
>JAFDXA010000281.1 GCA_018268185.1 Bacteroidota bacterium | reverse complement strand
TGTAAGCATGGCATCGGTTACTTGTTTCTGCCTGATCTTCCTTTCTGCATTCAGGCTTTTTTCAAGCTGTACTTTCTCAGTAACATTATTGCTCATGGCCATCATACAACGCTTTCCCTCATACACGATCGGGTGGCCGGTAATATCCATGTAAATGCTTTCTTTTTTCCTGGTGATATGTTTGGCTATCATCGTTGTTTTGTGGGGAGGAGTTTCATGCAGTTTTTTTGCGAACTCACGGAAACTATCCCGGTCTTCTTTTGGCCTGATGTCAAGAACAGTCAGTTTCAGAAATTCTTCTCTGCTGTAACCGTACAGGTCTATACAGGCCTGGTTCACTTTTACAATGGAAAAATCTGTTATGTCCCACACGATGATACAGAATGGGCTCTCATCGAACAGGCTACGGTATTGCTCCTCTGAAGCAAGCAGCATTTCTTCTGCTTTTTTCTGTTTTGTTATTTCACGTTGTGTTCCCCATGCTCTTTTGATGTAACCATTCTCAACAATACCGATCATGTTGTTGGTAAATGTCTGCCGGTTGCCGGCTCTGTTGTACTCGTAACTTATTTCATCTGTTACTTTAAAATTATTGCTGAAAAACCTGCGCAGGTAGCCGATATTCACCGGGTTATCCGGAGGCATGATCTTTATCAAAGGTATTCCTGACATGGAAGCAGCGTCTTCGAAACCGTACATGCAGGCGAAAGTGTCATTGCATTCGGCCAGGTAAGCATGCTCCAGGCAATGGCTGATCTTTTGTTCAACAGGCATGTCAACAGGGATGGGTTTATTAAGTTCTATACGCCAGATACCTTCGGTACTTTGTTGTACGAACATCTTGTAACGCTGTTCACTTTCTTCTATCTCTTTTGCAATTTTCTTCTGCTCCGTTACGTCACGTGCGGCACCGATCATCCTTACCACAATGCCGAGTTTATTGCGGATGATGTAGCCACGGTCGTTGATATAATTATATTCTCCGTCTTCTCTCCGGAACCTGTATTCAAAATTGAACGATGTTTCCTTGTCGGATGAAATATAATAAGCGATCTGTTCATCAATCCTGTTCCTGTCATCAGGATGAATGAAATCAAGCCATTGCTGGTTTGTTTTCATCTGTTCTGTACTCTTGTGCCCGAATACCCTTTCTACGCCGCTGTCGTTCCTGTATATTTCACCTTTGATGATATCCCAATCCCAAACAAGGTCGTTGGTGGCTTTTACAACAAGGTCGAACCGTTCGTTGCTCAGCCGCATTGCCTCTTCTGCATTTTTTTTATCAGTGATATTCTTAAAGAAAACGGAAAGACCTTCTTCTGAAGGATACACCTGTACTTCTATCCAGGCATTGTTATACTGAATGAATTCTTCAAACCTTGATGAAGTGTTGAGTTGTTTGGCCTTCCTGCATTCTGAGTACAGCTTGAGGTTGCCCAGGCTGGAGAAAAAATCCCAGAAACTGCGACCTACTACTTTTTCAGACTTTACACCAGAAATCTCTTCTATTTCCCTGTTCCAGTAAGTGATGATCCAGTTATTGTCGAGCATGAAAAAGCCATCACGGATACTCTCAACCATCGGCCTGAAATCAACAGGCTTTTTTGTATGATCAATGGGGACAATGGTGCCTGCGATGCTGTTTATACAGGCATCTGCATCTTTAACCGGGTGGATATGGAACAGCAGGGGCCGCTCACGACTGTCTTCGCCAATAACAGGGAATTCGGTTTCTTTGCTGGTTCCCGTTTCCACCACCTGTTGAATACAGGATATCAGTTTTTCTTTTTGATGTGGATGCACTATTTCAAAAAGATTCACCGCCTTGCCTGTAGTTTCGCTATAGCCACAGAGCTTTAAAAAATTGTCTGAGCAATCAAAAGAATGGCTGGCAAGGTTCCATGACCAGCTGCAGGTATTGCCGGCTTTTTCTGAAAGTTCGAGCAATCTTAGTTTCTCCGTAAACAAACGGATGCTGTTTTCCTGATCTGTAACATCTTTTACCATGATGCTGGTTCGTGAATTTCCATCTGCATCTGTGAACATGACAGATGTATATTCAATGGGAAAATGCTCTTTATTCTTCCTGATCCCGGTGGCCAGGGTGAAAAGGTTATAGGTAGTATCGGCGGATTGAAGCACCTGTCGAGGGCTTTCACTTGTAAGCACCAAAATGTCTTCTATGGTTAATGAGTTGATTTCCTGCGTAGAATAACCGAAAATGCTGAGAGCAATATGATTGGCTTCAAGAAGACCCCCGGTATTGTCGGCAAGAAAAACCGCATACAAACAGTGGCTGATCAATGTTTGATATTTTTCTGACTCTTTTTGGCAGGGAAATGTATATTTGTGGTTAGTAGCAGATCTGTTAATCTGGTAACCCTGATTTGGAATCTTCATAAATGACGGCCCCGGATTCGTACCCGGATTAATTTTCGTTTAACAGGTTTTGGATTGATAACGCAGATGATGAGCTCAACTGTATGTCAAAACTAATATACCTCAATAGCCCCGCTATAGAAGTATAAATCATTGTTATGTAGAGATAATACTATATGTTTTGTAAACGACAAATTCCGCTATATGAAAACCTATCTGATTGTTGACGATCACGCAGTTGTGCGCAGCGGGGTAATTTACCTGTTGCAGGATAAATATGCTCCGGGCATTATTCACGAAGCAGCCAATGGCGAAGCCGCTATGGACCTGTTACAGGAAAATCCCTATGATATCATAATCATGGATGTGCAGATGCCTAATACAGATTCCCTTGGCCTGATGGAATTTATCAAGGCCAATTATCCTGCCAGTAAGGTGCTCGTATATTCCATGTGTTCGGAAAAGATCTACGCAAAACGGTTTATGAAAGCTGGTGCCATGGGCTTTTTATCAAAGGAAGCTCCGCTCCAGGAAGTGAAAAAAGCACTGGATGCTTTGTTGGCTGGCCGAATGTACATCAGTGATGCCGTTGCCGAGGTATTGGCAGAAGATAGTTTTTCAGGGAAAAAGGCCAATCCGTTTGAAGACCTCTCTAAAAGGGAACTGGAGATTGCACAGATGTTGCTCGC
Source organism: Bacteroidota bacterium (assembly GCA_018268185.1). Lineage (GTDB taxonomy): Bacteria > Bacteroidota > Bacteroidia > Chitinophagales > Chitinophagaceae > Ferruginibacter. The sequence continues at coordinate 641 of JAFDXA010000281.1, read as the reverse complement.
CGGACAAACACTCACAGAAATATCGCAGATACTCAATATCCAGACTTCCACCGTAGGTACCCATAAGCAGAGATTGTTTGAAAAAATCGGGGTTACGAACCTGCTTGAGTTGAAAGACCTTGCTACCACATATAGGTTGTGAGTAGGGTTAATAATGCTTTTTTAGTCGATAGCGGACACAGATCATTCCGGAAAATGAAAATTAACCTGGCTCAGGTTGCTATCATCAAGCTGCAACCTCTTACATCACTGTTGTCGAGCCGCCCCAGCACTTCAAAACTGCCATCGCTGTAAAGCCTGCAAAGATCATCCGTGGCAATGAATGAACAACTGTAAATATTGGCGAGATCTATCACATTGATGGCCCCGGCAGTGAATCTATCTCTTATTCCCGATGGCAGCGTTACCGCAAAGGGATCGTCTTCGGCTCTTACACCAACCTGCATCCACTGCGGGCATGTAAACCTACCTTCTTTTTTTGCATAAGCCTGCGATAACAATTCCGTCATGCCATATTCTGAATGTACTTCTGTAATCCCTGCAAGTTCCATTAATATGTTATGAACTTCAGAACGGGTAAGTTCTTCTTTTCTTCCTTTCATGCCACCGGTTTCCATGATGATAGTGTTCGATAATTTCAT
>JAFDXA010000280.1 GCA_018268185.1 Bacteroidota bacterium | reverse complement strand
TATTGCTGCTGATCCGCTTTCACGCAGACTGATCTTACAATGCTTTGCACCGCTGTATTTGGCAATATTGTTCATCGCTTCCTTGATGATCAGTAAAATATTCTTTCTCGCTACCGGGTCTGTTACCTGCTGGCTAAGTTTTTCATCAATATCAAATTCGCATTGAATGCCTTTAGGTGTAAGCAGTTCATTGCTGAAATTTTTTAGCCTGTTGCTGAAGGTATTCTTCTCTTCATCTACCGGTTTCATGCTCCAGATCACATCGCCCATGCGGCTCATTAATTCTTTTGCCTGGCCTGTGATCTCCCCGATCATTTTCTTTGACTGCGCTGAATCTTTTTCAAGCGTTGAACCCGCCAGCTCTCCATATATTTTTATGCTGCTGAGGGTGGCGCCGATGTCATCATGCAGGTCGCGGCTGATCCTGTTCCGTATTTCCATTTCACGCAATTGCCTTTTTTGATAACGGCGGTAGAGGAAGAACAGGATGATCATACTGGCGAGGGCCACCAGGGCGAGTATCAATCTTGTGTTGGTAAGCGATTGTTTGTGTTTTGCTTCTGCCACTTCAAGATTGGCTGCCCGCATTTCATTGGCAACACTACCTTTAACGAGTAATGATATCTGGGCGTCATTTTTTTTAACAAGACCGTTGGTGATCGAATCTTTCATCAGGTAGGCTTTCACCTGCAGGTCTGGCCGTTCCAGTTTCACCGAAAACCTGATCACATCTGCCAGGAACTGTTTTACAAAAAGGTCGTTGAGGTATGGTTTTTCTTTCAGCAATTGAAAGCCTGTATTAATAGCCGTCAATGCAGAATCGTTCTGGTGCTGCAGCAAAAAACATTCTGCCAGAGCGCCATAAGAAACCAATGAAACATCCGGTTGATTTTTGGTAAGCCCGATTGAAATAGCTTCTCTTTCAAAATAAAATGCAGAATCAATATTACCGGTACGGGCAAAGGCCAGTCCTAATGTATTATCAGCAACGGCAGCGCCTCTTAACCAGCCGATTTCAATGGCCAGCTTTTTAGAAGTGTATGCGGCTGATTTGGCCTTATCATAATTCCCCAGTTTTAAATAGCATTCCGCCAGGTTGCCATACATGTGGTGAGGCTTGGAAGAAGTAAGATAATCTATTGCATAAGGAGGTTGTTTGATATACTTTATCCCCTCCAGGAAATGGGGTATGGCTTTTTCTGTACTATCCATGTTCATATAAGAAAGGCCAATCAGGTTGTGCGCCGTACCGATCAATATGCTGTCATTTATTTCCCTGGCAATGCGTTCCATACGCTCACTTTCCTGCAAAGCCATGCGGATAAGTCCGGTATAATAATAAGTGCTTGCCTGGTAAGTAGAGAGATAAAAATTAAAGTAGGAGGGTTTGCGCAGGGGTAGTCTTTCTGCAATATGGTTAAGCCATACCTGTGTACTGTCGTACAGGTCCTGCATCATATATTTTTCGGCTATGTAAAAACATGTATTAATATATATGGAGTCGGAATTAATGTTTTCTGCCACAATTTTTTTGGCAGAATCAATATTACCGACGCCCGGCCTTTGGCATACAGCAATCAGGGGAAGGAACAGGAATACCAATATACAGGCAGGTGTTAATAGCTTCATAAACGCTGAGCAGGTTTGAAATTAAATATAGCCAATTATTGAAATGGAAAAACCCGTGTTGATGGGTATTTGGGAAGAAGTGATCTTATACCAATCTTAAAAAGCGGTAACTTCAAAGAACAGTTCAGTAATATTGCCGGGCTTTTATCATTCCTTAATAAAAACAATGACAGATCTCAGACTTGCCGTATTAATAGATGCCGATAATGTTCCCTATGCTCATATAAAAGAGATGCTGGAGGAAATTACCAAGAACGGCACGCCTACCATTAAGAGAATTTATGCCGACTGGACGAAGCCTACCGTTTCCGGCTGGAAGAATGTATTGCTTGAAAATGCTATAACGCCGGTGCAGCAGTACAGTTATACCAGCGGAAAGAATTCGAGCGACAGTGCCCTTATCATTGATGCCATGGATATCCTTTATTCTGATAAAGTGGATGGTTTCTGCATCGTTTCTTCCGACAGCGATTTTACCCGTCTGGCAACCCGTTTGCGTGAAGCAGGTATGAAAGTGATCGGTATCGGTGAGAAGAAAACACCTTTGCCCTTTATCACTGCCTGCGATAAATTTATTTACATCGAGATCCTCAAACCTCCGGTAGCAGAAACCAAAGAGCATAACAAGCCGGCAAAATCGAAACAGAAGAATAATAGCCTTAACAAGATCGACCAGGGACTTGTAAAATTATTAAGTGAAAGTGTGGCAGACCTTGCCGATGAAAGCGGCTGGACATTCCTCGGTGAGTTGGGTAATTTCCTGATCAAGAAAAAAGCTGATTTCGATCCCCGGAACTACGGCTTTTTAAAACTGCTTCCCCTCATCAAAAGCACGGGTAGATTTATTATTGATGAAAGAGAAACGAACAACAAGAGTGTGAAGCATATTTATATCAAAGCGAAGGGTTGAATGTAGAATAAAGAATAGGGAACTACGATTGTTGAAGTTTTCAACATTTAGATTAATACCTGTTGTGTAGACCCCAAAAGTTAGTTTCCCGCAAAGCAGCAAAGTAGCGCAAAGGCGCTCAGTATTGGTGCGTGTCTCACGCACCAACAACTTACTACTCATTTGCAGACAAGATGACTACAATTAATCCCCATCCCCAGCATTGGTGCGTGTCTCACGCACCAACAACCTGCTACTTATTTGCAGACAGGATCATTACAATTAATTCCCGTCAAATACTTCATACAGGTTCTTTAAAAATCCAAACTCATCAATTCCGGTTTCATAAAACCTCGCCGAGGAATAATAATAATCCAGGTCATCTTTTGCCAGTCGCCATTTACCCTTAACCGGGTTGGCGTGTATATATTCAATTTTTTGTTTTGCTATTTTTCTGCTCAGTATTTCAATAGCAAGGGAATCTCTTTGCCATATTTCATATATTTTATTGCATTTATTAACGCAATATGAATTTTGCAAACCTTGCACTTTAATCTGCTTTAAAAATTTATGCGCCGTAAATTTCAGGAAACTAGCAAACGCTGTTTCCTTTCCGTTTAACATGTGTTGCTGCCAGATAAAATGTATATGGGTAGGCATGATCACAAATGAATAGACTGTTACCTGGCCTTTGTCTGAAAGATATTTAAGGCTGTCAACAATCTCCTGCTTATTCTCTTCTCTTGTCAAAAGGTACTGCCATTTGTGTATGCTGGCAGTCCAGAAATAAATGCGCTCCTGAGCTGCAAATGATTTTCGTTTATATGTTTCCATAAACGAACCTACCTTTCCCTGCATTCTTTTTTCCTGTATTTCTAACAGTTTTATATGTGATTTTTCGGGTTTGGTGCGTGAGACACGCACCATGACGATAGGGAGCTGAATATTGAATGAGGAACAAGGAAAAAAGAATAGCGGCTTCACTCCGCATTGGTGCGTGTCTCACGCACCATATCTATAAAACGCTGTTTCCCGCAAAGCAGCAAAGTGGCGCAAAGGCGCTCGTATTAATTTGCGGCTTGGTATCTCCGCATTGGTGCGTGTCACACGCACCATATCTGTAAAACGCTGTTTCCCGCAAAGCAGCAAAGTAGCGCAAAGGCGCTCCTATTAATTTGCGGCTTTGCCATCTTTGCGACCTGGCGTGAAATAATCTTTATTCAACATTCCTCAGAAAATCTTCCATTCCCAATAAAATCTTCTCCGCCGCCTGCTGCTGAAATACTGGATCGAGGATCTTCATCTCTTCTTCAGGATTGCTCAGGAACAGCATTTCAACGAGTGCATTGGGATATTCCGTGGGGCTGTTGAGCATGAAATTAAATGACCCGTTATTGCCGTATTCATTCAGTCCGAGTTCCAGCATGCGCCTGTAAATGGCATTGCTCAATGGCCTGAACCCGGCATAACGGTAAAAGGTAGCCGTACCACCAACATGTATCGGGTCGGCCGACGAGTTCAGGTGAATACTTACTAAAAGGTCAGGCGTACTGTCGCGGTAAAAAAGAATGCGCTCTTTGTTGTCGAAGAATTTTTCTGTACTTCTCGTCATGATCACTTTGGCTCCCTTTGCTTCCAGCAATTGCTGCAGCTTCAGCGAAACCGCCAGCGTAAGGGTTTTCTCTGCAACCCCGGTTGGACTTCCGGCGCCGGTATTACTGCCGCCATGCCCGGCATCTACCCCGATCACAAGATTTTTGAGAGAAAGATCTTTGGGCTGTTGTTTTATCCTGATCACCAGCATCGATCCTTTATAATAAATACTGTGCCCCCAATGCTGTTTGTGTTTAAGCTGAATCCTGATCCGGAAGATATCATCGGCTACCTGCTCATAGTCAACACCGGTTATCTCCTTTAACGATTCAAGCTGGTTGATCCAGTTGGTATTGTTCGTGGCGCCGAAAATATCCACCACGATGCGTGAAGGATCGAGCAACTGCATCGACTGGTATGGAAGCCTTGCCGTTAAACCCACCTGCACATAATCATATACAGAATCGCCATAGGCATTGATGCGGTTGGTAAGTGAGCTGCCTGCAAAGGTTCCTTTGGGAGCGAGCGTTACCACATCTTCGGGTATATAGGCCGTTCTGGATGATGCCAGCCTTACCCGGTAATGTTCGCCAAACTTACCCGTGATCTTTAATGGAATCAGGCTGTCGATATAACCGATCTTGGCGCCGCCAAGCCTGTCTTCACCTAATCCGTATTCCAGGTGAGCGAGCCGGCCTTTGGTAATAGCAACGTCGCTGCCGAGCGGCGACATGATGGAAAATTTATTCGCCGTTTCCTTCCTCACCGTTCTGCCGCTATCGGTAATGCTCACGGGCATTTTGTACAAAACAAAACTGTCGCTTCCCTTTATCTCGTATTCGCCCTGGTAGGTGCCCGGCATGCCGTTGGTTTGTGCAACGGGCAGTTCATAAAGTTTGGTGTTGTTGTTTACCACCACATCGGCGCCGGGGAAGGCTTTAACCTTAAACTGGATCTTATCACCGGCCTGCAGCACCAGGTCGCCTTCGGGGAAAGTCTGGATGCGCTCTATAGTTAGTTGTTTAACCGGTTCAGCAGGTTTGGGCGCTGTATATGTAAAGTAGATTTTTTTTGTAACCGATTTATTATCCGGCGATGTGCTGATGATGTCGAAAATATTTTCTCCTTCCACGAGGTTTGCTTCGTAAGCGAAGGCGCCGGTGGGGTAAACCTTTACCAGTTTGGCGTTGATGATGAGGTTGCAGCTTGTGCAGGTGCTGCCTACAATGTATTGCCTTGCCGAACTTACGGCTGTTCTTTCCTTCAGCGGGTCAACCAGTTTTATAAAAGGCGTATTACCGGTTTGTGCATGAACAAAGGAAGTGAGTAAAAGGGTAATGATACCGTACAGAAATTTCATGCGGTAATTTAATGAGAAATGGGTGGGGAAGAGATAAATAATTGGTAAAAAAGTTTCTTGCAATTTCTTTCCTCAACCTACTAATATTTAATGTATAATGTTTATTTATTCAAGCTTCTTTGCCATTGTTCTTCAGTATATTTGCCTATATCGCTTTTTTTATGAAATTTCAATTTTCCGGCCACGAATCTTTTATTTGCAAACATTTTTGGCTCAAGAAGGGATATGATTTCCTACACTACAAAGGCAGCTTTAGTGATGATAACGCCGTGGTTGAATTAGGTGTTGGTAAGAATATGGTTATTTCAATTGCTTATTGGTTAAAGGCATTTGGAATCGTTGATAACACTAACAAGATTACTCAATTTGGGGAATACCTATTTAGCGAAAAGGTAGGCAAGGACCCATATATTGAACGTATAGGAACACTCTGGCTATTACATTATCATTTAATTAAAACAGAAAAAGCCTCTATATATTCTCTTTTCTTCAATGAGTTTCGTCGTGAAAGGCATGAATTCACAAAGGATCAACTGGCTAAATTTTTAATAAGGAGAGCGGAACAAGAAGGAAAAGTAAGCGCAAATACTATTAATGGCGACATTGCCGTAATGTTAAGAAATTATCTAACCGTAGATTATAAAAATAGCAAAGCTGACGTTGAAGATGAGTTTTCAAATCTTTTACTTGACTTGGAGTTAATCCAGAGTTATCAAGTAGAAAACCCTGATGGAAGAAATGTAGAATGGTATCGAGCGCAAAATACTATTAGACCAGAGTTGCCTACTCCTATTGTATTATATGTAATACTTGATAATCCATTATATGGGAAATCTATTCCATTTAGAGAGCTTCTCATCGGCTATAACAGTCCAGGAGCCATGTTTGCCCTGAATGAAGATGGATTATATCAGAAAATTGAAGAGATGACAAAGATGCACAAGAATATTGTTTATACTGAATCTGCCGGCGTAAGAGAACTACAAATAAAAAGCAATATCAATAAAGAAACCATATTAGATGCCTACTATAAAAATTAAATACTCCCCATCTGTAAATATTTTACGGGATACCGATTTTGATTTCAATTATATCGTTACGCCGAATACAAAAGGAATATTTAGCCACATAGTAAATGATCTTAATACAGGCATTAAGGCACATACCATAATTGGTGCTTATGGAATAGGTAAGTCTTCTTTTTTGTTGGCGATGCAACAAACGCTAACTAGAAAGCATATTCATTTCAAAGAATATGAGAAACAATTAAAGCAACTTCCCACTTATGAATTTGTAAATATTGTAGGCGAATATTCATCTCTTATATCTGCATTGGCTGAAGAATTCGGCGTGTCAGGAAAAAACTACACTTCCAAAGATGTAATAAAAGCAATACAAAATAAATACACCACGTTAGGCAAAAAGGGTAAAGGATTAGCAATAACTATCGATGAATCGGGCAAATTTCTTGAATACGCTTCTAACCATAAGCCCGAAGCAGAATTATATTTCATTCAGCAGTTAGCAGAACTAGTAAATAAAGCTGATTGTGATATGATGTTAACCACAACATTGCACCAGGATTTTAACGCATATGCAGCAGGTCTTAACAAATCTCAACAGCAGGAATGGGATAAAGTTAGAGGTCGCTTAAAAGATATTGTATTTAATGAGCCCGTTGAACAACTTCTATTTTTAGCGTCAGAAAGGTTAAGTCAAAAATCTTCTAAAGAAAGAATTGATTCCTCGTTTGATAAATTGTTTAAATGCATTCAATCATCAAAGGCTTTTCCGTTAAGAGAATACTTGGAAGCTAGTTTTGCAAAAAAACTATTGCCATTTGACATCCTGTCAGCTGCAGTGCTTACGTTAGCCTTGCAGAAGTACGGACAAAACGAAAGAAGCCTTTTTTCTTTTATAGAATCGAATGATTATTTAGGACTGCAAGACAAGATTGATGGCCCCTATTATAGTTTACCGCAAGTATATAATTACCTATTAAATAACTTTTACAGTAGTATCAGTACCCCAAAAAACAACCCACCATGGTCTGCTATAAGAGAAGCTCTAGAAAAAGCTGAGGGGAATATAAAACCAGAATTTATTCCGGATGCAATAGCAATCCTAAAGAGCATTGGTCTACTCAATATGTTTGCGTCGGCATCTGGGAAATTGGATCTGAGTTTTTACATTAACTACGGGAAGCTGGCTCTCGGTATAAAACAACCAGAGAAAGTAATTGCTGAATTAGAAAAGTTCAAGCTAGTTAAATATACTAAACACAATTTTCGGTATTCATTACAGACGGGAACGGATATCGATATTGATCTAGCAATTGATGAAGCCGGAAGAATGGTAGAAATGGTGAGCAATGTGGTTCATCATTTAAACCAGCATTTCGATTTACCATTTATTGCTGCTAAATCAGTTTCATATAAAACAGGGACTCCTCGTTTTTTTCAATTTAAATTAAGTGAAGAACCGATTAACGAAATTCCGGAAGGAGAAATTGATGGGTTTGTAAATTTGATTTTCTCGGACGACAAAAAAATCAAACAACAGATTCAAGAACATTCAAAACAGTGCAATGAGGCTATCCTTTTTGGATACTATAAAAATACCAATGAAATAAAGAGGTTACTGAACGAAATTCAAAAGATTAAGGCAGCAATCATTGCTCACAAAAATGACAAAGCAGCTGTTAAAGAATTTATTGCTGTTGAAGAGCATTATAAGCGCTTACTTAATCACTATGTATTGGGGGGAATTTACTCTAATAACGAAAATGTGATTTGGTATTATCAAGGTATTCAGGTCAATATAACAGATGAAAAATCCTTTAATCAAACTCTTTCACATATTTGTGAACAAGTTTATTCAGCAGCTCCTGTATTTAGGAATGAGCTTATGAATAAAACTAAAATCTCGGGTCAAATTTCTAAAGCAAGAAATACTTTATTACAAAAACTACTCGTTCAAACAAGTGAATATAATATAGGCTTTTTAGATAGTGAATTTCCCCCTGAAAAATCTATTTATTTGGCACTTATAAAAAACACCGGAATCCACCACAACCAAGAAGGATTTTGGCAATTAGATAAACCTACGAACAAAAGCTTCCATGAATTATGGAAAGCAGGAGAAAGATTCTTGCATTCGAGTAAGGGTAAAGAAAGAAACCTTCAAGAGTTTATAGATATTCTTTCTTCAAAGCCTTTCAAATTGAAGCAAGGATTTATCGATTACTGGGTTCCTATCTTTATGTTGATTAAAAATGACGAGTTTGCATTATATGAAAATGATATTTTTATTCAAGAATTGACGGGTGATATTTTTGAATTACTGAACAAGAAGCCTGGGTTATTCAGCATCAAAGCTTTCGATGTGTCTGGCCTTAAACTTCAATTATTTAATCGCTATAGAATCCTTCTAAACCAAGCTGAAAGCAACCAGCCTAATAGCAAAACCTTTATTCAAACTGTTAAACCATTTATAAGCTTTTATCGGCAACTACCCGAGTATGCGAAGCAAACCAATCGATTGCACAAACATACTATTGCATTAAGGCAAATCATTACAAAAGCAAAGGATCCGGAAAAAACTTTCTTTGAAGACTTTCCTACTGCTTTTGGTTATAGTATGAATGAATTGAGTAAAAGTTCAAAGCTAGCTGATAAATTTATTGAGCAATTGCAGGCATCAATTCGTGAATTACGTACAGCGTATGATGGGCTTATTGATCGATTTGAGTCTTATTTTATTAAGGACATTATTGGAACAAACACTGAATTCCCAACCTATAGGGGAATTATTAAGAAGAGATTTGAAGGGCTAAAATCGCATTTGCTTTTAGCTAATCAAAAACCTTTCTATGCCCGTTTACAATCTGAATTAAATGATAGAAAAGCTTGGCTGGCATCCATAGCCCAAGCTTGTATTAATAAACCACTGAACAATATTACTGATGAGGATGAATTAGTGCTATTTGACCGTTTAAGAGATCTCGTATATGAATTTGATAATCTTTGTGAAATATCAGAATCCAATGTTGATGACGAGCAAGAGGAAGTGCTAAAATTAGAGATAACTACCCTCGTTAAAGGCCTGAATAAAAGCCTTCTTCGAATTTCCAAGGGCAAAAACAAAGAAGTAGAACAAAAACAACAAGAAATAAAAAGCTTGCTTGGTAAGGACAAGAAAATAAATATTGCTATATTAACTAAGCTTTTACAAGAATTCTTATCAAATGACTAAAAAAGTACGGCACGTATTGGGCATATCTGGCGGAAAGGATAGTGCTGCTTTAGCTATTTATTTAAAAAATAATTATCCAAGCTTAGATATTGAATATTATTTCTGTGATACTGGAAAAGAACTTGAGGAAACTTATAAACTTATAGATAATCTTGAAGCCTATTTAGGAAAGAAAATTACCAGAACAAAAGCTGCATCTGAAAGTAGCCAAGAACCTTTTGACCACTTTTACAATTTGTTTGGCGGTTATTTACCTTCATCTAATGCCCGCTGGTGTACTAAATATTTGAAACTGCAACCTTTTGAAGAGTTTGTCGGCAATGACCCCGTTATTTCGTATGTCGGCATTCGGGGTGACGAGGATAGGGAAGGCTATATTTCTAAAAAGGCAAATATTCAATCTATATTTCCTTTTCGTAAAAATATTTGGAGCGAAGACGTTATTTCGAGGGCTTTAAAAAATGATAATATTGCGGCGCTTACAGAAATTTATAAATTCCATTTTGGACAGAACGCTATTGAAAGAACGCTAGAAATCATTCTGCAACCGATTTCAACAAAGTTTACTCAAACACAAAAATTAAATCTTTTGCTTGACCAGGGAATTAAGGAGTTTAATGTAAGCATTTTTGAATTATTAAAAAACAGTAATTATCCGGTTTCTCATATGAAAGATTTTGCCTTAATTGGCAATGAAGAGAATTTAGTAAGAGATGATATTTTTAATCTTTTGAGAGCAAGCGGCGTTGGCGTACCAGAATATTATGAGAAAATAGCTTTTGAAGTAGATGGAAAAAAAGGAGAATATGCCCGCAGCCGTTCTGGATGTTATTTCTGCTTTTTCCAACAAAAGATTGAATGGGTGTGGCTATATGAGCAGCACCCGCAGTTGTATCAACTCGCTATTAACTATGAAAATGAGAAAGAGGGGTTTACTTGGAACCAAAATGAAAGCTTGCTTGAATTAATGCAGCCTCAACGTGTTGAAAGTATTAAACGAGAATTTTTGAATAGAAATATCACCAAAACTAAATCATCTTACTTGCTAGACAGCTTGGATGATGCAGAAGCTGAGGGCTGTGCTGCATGTTTTATTTAATTATTGACTATATGAATTTTTCATTTGAAGAATGGACTCTTAAGAAACTGATCGAAATTTATGACAGTAAAAAATTAAACTTAAATCCACCTTATCAAAGAGGGGATATATGGACCCTTCCTGCGAAAAAAAAACTAATCGATTCTATTAAACTTGACTATCCTCTTCCTGCATTTTTTTTGTATTTAGATGGTAATAACTATGAAATGGTTGATGGACAACAAAGAACCAGAACAATACTAGGTTATTCAAAAGGATTATTTCCAGATCTAAATAAAATAAAAATTGACAAAACTGACCAGTCATTCTTTTTTGAAAAATATAAAATTTCAATATGCCTAATTAAAGAAGCTAAAGCGCAAGAAATAGAAGATTTCTATTATCGCGTAAACAAATTTGGAACAAAGTTAAATAGACCGGAGATTATCAAATCGCAATATGCCAATACAAATCTCCAAAATCTTGTAGAAAAAATTGCAGATTCATCAAATTTCGACTCTTTAAATTTATTCACAGACAAAAACCTTGACAGGTTAAATGATCTGGATTTTGTAGCTGAATTATTGACGTTAACTAGATTTGGTATAACGGAAAGAAAATTTACTGTCGACAAATTTTATGAAGACAAGGATTTTAATGTGGCAGAAGCTGAGGATTTAGAAAAAAGGTTCAATAAAATTCTCTCTATTATACACCTTCTTAACCAATTATATCCAATTAAAAATACACGATATAAACAAAGAGCCGATTTTTATACTTTATTTTCATTTTTAAGTTGCCATCCCGATTTAAATCAAGAATCTATTGAACATTTTTATAAAATTCTAGTTCTAATAGGTGATGATATTTCTCCTTCACAAGAAAAATGTTTTGCTTTACAGGAGTATGCTATTAATTGCGTTAGCTTGTCTCACACTGAGAAAGCTAGAAAAATGAGGTTAAATTTCTTTGAGCAATTATTATTGAATCAGGACCCCACTCCATTAATCTCCGAAAGAAATTTAATACTCATGGATATCATGATCTTCTATCATCTCTTAGATAGCGATTTAGAAAATCATGGCTTATATAAGGTTATTGGTATCTCTAAATTACAAAATGTAACAGGCAGAAATATTTTTTAAATATGAGATATTGGGGAAATAGAATAGAATTAACAGAAAATGAGCATGGCCAAGTAATTGAAGAGAACAACTTCATTGAATACGATGGTGCTGTGTATTATCTAAAGTATTTAAATAATGATATAAAAGGATCTAAAGGGGGTAATTCAAGCGTATTCATTTTATATACTAAAGAGGCGGATAATAAAGAAAAAGTAATAAAGATTTCGAATTATTTCCGTCCGCATAGGCATACTCCTGAGCATATTAGAAGAAGATTTGGCCGATTCATAAATGAAATTAAAGTTTTGAATGACCTTAAGGAAAAAGAGAAAACTAATATAATTGAAATATATTTTAATGGAGAGATCGAAATAGAAGGTAGAATCTTCCCTTATTATGTTATGGAAAAAGCTGATACTGATTTAAAAGAGTATATGCTAGCAAAAAAAGATGTTGATAGCCAAGAGAAAGTAAAATTTTGTATTAATGTTTTTGATGCCGTTAAAGAACTTCATATAGAAGGCTATTATCATAGAGATATAAAACCAGACAATATTTTTTTATTCTATGAAGACGGAGATGAGAAGGAAAAGCTGGTGTGGAAAATAGGTGACTTAGGTTTAGTTGCAGACCGCGATAAGGATTATGATGATTTAGGAGAAAAGATTGGTCCATTTGGGTGGCTTTCCCCTGAGGCTATGAACAAATATCTAACGGAAAAAGCTGGATTAGGATTTGATTGTAAAATAGATGAGAAATCAGATATTTTTCAACTTGGGAAATTATTTTGGTTTATTTTTCAAGGAAATGTACCAATAGGTCAGATAAGATTTGATGATTTCATTTGTCAAGTTGAACATAAAGAAATCTTATTTGAACTTATCAATGAAATGTTACATTATTCGAAGCCTAGGCGAATCAGTGCAGATGGTCTAGAACCATTTGTAGTTGATCTTAAGCTTGCATTTGCCGTATAATCAATCTTCGAGCGAGTTAATTAATTGCTCCATTCCAAAATTCAACAAAAAGTCAGAATAATAGCTATCAAATACATCTCGTATATATTCGTCCACAGAAACCTCTTCATCTTGGCCCTCTTTAGTTAATTGTAATTTATAATTACGCTTTTTAGTAATCATATACAGAAAGAGCGTATGAAAATACACAGATGCTAGATAGCGTTTTTCGGCAATCTGTATTTGATCTTCAGATTTTAGTCTAGAACGATAATTCAAAAACACTTTGCTATCCAAGTTAATATAGATTTTCTCTAGCATATTACCTTCTCCCACTGGATACATTACTGTACTATATCCCATTTCTACACCTGCGCTCTCAAGTCCAGCCCATTGTTCTTCTTTAATTCTTATTAACTCCGGTAAGCCAATATTATCGTAGCTTTCTTCCTCCTTGGGAGTTGAATTTGGTGGTGCTTCCTTTTCTTTTATTTTGATCCATAATAGTTCTTCAAAAGCTTCTCCAGCACCATTCAATGAAATTTTCACTTGTATTTCATCGCCCACATTCATGTCTTGTGTTGGGCTAAAGGCAACTTTGATAGTTCCTTGGTTAGGACTGCTTTTTGTAATGTTCAGCAAAGAGCCTATTTCCTTTTTATTTCCTGGCTTATCTCCTCCCTCGTTTTCATTGGCCCTTGCATCTAATAAAGCAATCTCCAAATCACCGGGCTCTTCACTACGGTCAAAATATTCATTTTCTACGTCTGTATCGAACTTGATGATCTTCTCTCCATCTTTTGGAATAGCTATAACGGTTCTATCCCCTTGCTTGGCATTATGCAGCTTAAAAAAAGATGGGAATCTTTTAGGATTAAAAGGCTTTTTATCATCGTGTGGTTTATCCTTTTTTTGATCAGGCTTTTTTGCATCCTTGTCCTTCTTCTCTTCCAGCTTTAATGTGTTCTGCAATAGCTTAAACAAATCAGAGTCTTTAGGAAGGTTTTTTGCAAATGATTTTAATAGCTCATTGGTGTCTTCACCATCCAAGCCAATAGACTCCTTACGATGGCGGTTTATATCATCTAGTTTACTTTTCCGAAGTTTTCGTCCAAGATATTCTCTCAACTCCCTAGATTCATCTCCTTCTTTTAGTCTATCACGAGAGGCCATGAACAATTCCTTGCGAAATTCATATTTCATCTTGGTACAATCCACATGAATAAGCAAGTAATCTTTTAATAAATTGAATTTTAATTGACGAGTAATAAACTCAGAAGTATAATGGCCATGCGCTTGACCATTTATAGAAAACATTACCGTCATATTATTCTTGAAGTATTGCCTACGGATATTCTCTTTTGTTTGCTTTACATCATTATTGCCAACTTTAGCCTTAAAAACATAGCAAGTAACTTTCATTTCTCCGAATAGTTCATCTACATAAGTTTCAGAGAAATGATCGTCAATATAGTTATTTTCATTTTCTAGTCTTCGCTTAAGGCCAAACAGGTCCAATTCCAATACCTTATTATTGGGGTAGCGTTCTTTTTTGTCAACTGTATAAATCGGTAAAACAGGCTCAAACAAGAACTCATTTAAACTTTGATTTAAGTCTTGGGCAAAACCCGAATATCCTGAAGGAAATTGATAGGAGTACATTTTAATGATTGAGCCTGTTTTGAACTTCCTATTCAATAATCTCAGATCTAAGTCTCCTTTTAAATCAAATGCGGGTATTTTTCTATTAACTTTTAAATACTCATACCAAGTATTCTTTTTGTACTCAGCCTCTCCTTTTTTGAAAGGATGTTCCCTAACCAGTGTAAAACCAAAAAAGCCTGTACAATCAAATTTTTTTGAGGCAATTAATTGATACCCTTTTTTTCCACAAAAGACAATGGCTCCAGACCCCCCCATATTATACTTTCCTTGAACAAACATTATATTGTTCTTATTACCCCTAACTAATGAAAGAAAAGTGGTATCAAAATCTTCAGGATGCTGTCCTTCGCCATTATCGTAAATAACAACCGAGGTATTTCTGGGGGGACCATCTGCTATCACTTGAATATTCTCAGCTTGGTTTTTTCTAGGAGAAGGTAAATCCCAGTTTTTATACTCTGGAAAAAAATTTTTTACGGCATCTTCCATAGTCTTGGGTGCTTCGGTTGAGCTTGGTTGAACTTTATTTTCTAAACACTTTCGTGTAAGAATGGCATCTATTGAATTTGTTACCTTTTCGACCAAAGCCGCAATTGGATTGGACTGCTGGTTTTCGATAATCCCATAGTTGCTTTCATTGCCACCAATTGGAGACCAGTTTTCATTTTTAAAAATCTCAGGAAATTTTTTTATTACGAAATCAACTTCGTCTTCTGTTTTAGCATTATAAAGAGCAAGAAATAATATTCTTAAATCGTGTTCGATGGGAATAGGATTCATTTCGAATTATTAAGGATATTACAAAATACAACAATATATTTTATTGTTTTCTTGCAAATGCAATTTTCAGAATTCTACTCCCATCTCCCCATACCTCCCCGCCCGCTCCCTATGGAGTGCTGCATAGGCTTCGTGCATTTCAATTTTATCACGCAGTTCTTCCTGCGCCTCCTGCCCGGCAGTACGCAACTGCTCTTTGCTGAACCATTCTGCAAAGCTGAGCCAGGCTTCATCACGGGGCGTTGTTTTGTACAATGTGCTGCTTTGGCTCTGCAGGGTTGCAATGAGCCGGAGGCGGGTATTGAGCTGCGGATGCTTTGCCTCCAGTTTCTGTAATTGCCGGCGAAGACTGGCGGCAGTTCTTTCGTGGTAGTTTGCTTTTTTGTGGTGCTGCAGGGCCAGTTTGCCGGGATTGCTTACTGGTATATCTTCCTTTGCTGTTGTTTCCTTTTGCAGTTCAACCAGCAGGAGATAGATGCTGCTGAGCCTGATCATGACTTCACTGGGCAGACTGCGTTTTTCGGATTCGGCAAACTGCAGGAGGCTGCGGGATACTCCCAGCCATTCGGCCAGCTTCGTATAGCTGAGGCCGGTTAACTTACGGATCTCAAGAATGATATTCATAAATGATGCGGATTTTCCTAAAGGTAAAAAATTGTGGCCGTTTTTTGTGGCGCTTTTTTTTCGCCACATTAATCGGCCACAAAGTGTGGATAAACCGGCTTATCCGTGTTGTAAAACAAGGGTATTTTTTAATTGATTGAAAATCAGAGATGTAAACTTAGCAATATGAATTTGAGCCGGAAGATGTAAACTCTCCTTGAATATCGAATAAGGAACAAGGAATTATGAATATAGAATCAGGGCAGCCCCCGCCTTCACCAATGCAATGATGCTATTCTATATCTATAGAATGAGGCCGCCATGAGCAGCAGCCCATCGGTTAGCCACAAACCCGGGAATAATA
The DNA here is from genome assembly GCA_018268185.1 of Bacteroidota bacterium. Taxonomy (GTDB): domain Bacteria; phylum Bacteroidota; class Bacteroidia; order Chitinophagales; family Chitinophagaceae; genus Ferruginibacter. The sequence continues at coordinate 23,782 of JAFDXA010000280.1, read as the reverse complement.
GGCTCATCTTTATACTTCAGCGTTCCTTGTTCATAATTTTCCTGCTATCGGTATTTAATATCGAACAAGGAACACGGAATGTTGCATAACGAACTTACTAAAACGGGTACCGCTTCTCCGCAATCAATTTATCAGCAACCCGCCTGCGGGCATCCTTGGTATTGAAAGGCGCTGTTTTGGTAAAACGCTTCAGACCCATCAGCAGCATCCGCTGCTCATCACCGGCAGCAAAGGCATTGATGGCATCTTTACCTGCTTTGTTGAGTGCATCAACAGCATCGTTGAGGTAGCAGCGCATCATATCGGTTGGAATCTGTGCGGCAGCTTCTCCCTGTTTGTCAACGATCTTGATTACACGGTGCAGAGCGCTTTCGGCGTTAAATGTAAGAATGGCCATGTCGGCAATATTCATCAGCAACTCCTGCTCGTTTGAAAGATTCATCATCAGCTTCTGCACCGCGGCACCCGCTACCATGAGGATCGATTTCTTCATATTCAGCACGGCTTTCTTCTCCGCTGCAAATGCGGTTTCATCTTCAGAACCGAACTCAGGTATGCTCATCAGCTCCTTGCTCACTGCCATGGCCGGACCCATCAGGTCGAGTTTTCCTTTCATCGCACGCTTCAGCATCATGTCAACCGTAAGCAAACGGTTGATCTCGTTGGTTCCTTCGTAAATGCGGTTGATACGGCTGTCGCGGTAAGCCCGGCTGATAATATACTCATCACTGAATCCATTACCGCCATGCACCTGCACACCTTCGTCAACTACAAAGTCGAGCACTTCACTTCCATCTACTTTCAGCATGGCACATTCAATAGCATATTCTTCGGCTGCACCCAGCAATGCTTCATTGAAAGGCTTGCCGGCCTGCTGCAATTCTATTTCTTTATCATCGATCCACTTGGCAGTACGATACAGGGCACTTTCACAAACCCAGGTGCGGATCGCCATTTCTGCCAGCTTGTGCTTGATGGCCCCGAAATTGGCGATGGCTGTTTTAAACTGCTCACGGGTAATGGCATATTCCACTACCGAGCTGAGCGACATCTTGGCGCCGCCCAGTGCAGCAGCACATAATTTCAGCCTGCCTATGTTCAGGATATTGAAAGCGATGATATGCCCTTTGCCGATCTCTCCCAACAGGTTTTCTGCCGGTACTTTACAATCCTGGAAATACAGTTGTACGGTTGATGAACCCTTGATGCCCATTTTATGTTCTTCCGGCCCCTGGGTAAATCCTTCCATACCACGTTCAACAATAAACGCAGAAAACTTGTCGCCGTCAACTTTTGCAAATACTGTATATACATCTGCAAAACCGCCATTGGTGATCCAGCACTTCTGCCCATTGAGGATATAATGTTTTCCATCAGCAGATAATACGGCTGTTGTTTTTGCTCCCAATGCATCGCTGCCGCTGTTGGGTTCTGTTAAACCGTAGGCGCCCTTCCATTCCCCGGTGGCCAGTTTGGGAATATATTTCTGCTTCTGCGCTTCAGTTCCAAAATACAGTATCGGCAAAGTGCCTATACCGGTATGGGCTGCAATGGCTACGCTGAACGAGAACCCTCCTCCGAGTCCTTCATTGATGAGGGTAGACGTAATAAAATCCTTCCCTAGTCCATTGAGGTTTTCCGGAATAGAAGATCCCAGCAATCCCTGCTCGCCCGCTTTTATCATCAGCGAAGGCATAATGCCGGGTTCCATTTTATCAATACGCTCTACATTCGGCAACACTTCCGATTGCAGGAACTGCAGGCACATTTCCTTTACCATGGCCTGCTCTTCATTAAAATCTTCTGGTGTAAAAGTTTCAAATGGGTTGCTTTCTTTAATAAGCCATTCGCCGCCTTTTAATGCTGCCTGGGTTGGGATAGATGTATTCATGACTGATAATTTAATTATGTTTAATTGCTCTTTTGTAATTGCTTTCCGTCTTTGCAAAATTTAACTATACCCCGATCTCACATTATTAACCATATAAACGTTAAACCTTCAACCTTCAACAAGTATGATCCTACTTCAGGTTCTCGTACACTTTCTGCAACACTTCTTTCGCAATTTCAATCTGGCCGTTGGTTACACCATCAAGGGCTTCGTTTAAAGTCTGGTTGGCCAGCTCCATGGTTTGCTCCTGCAACTTCTGTGCCTCGGGTGTGAGGTAGATCATGTTGATGCGCCTGTCGTCTTTACTCGGCACCCTTTTAACTAGCTTAAGCTTTTCCAGGTTGTCTACAAGTCTTGTAATGCTGGGTTTGTCCCTGAAAGTTGCATCACAGAGCGATTGCTGACTCATACCATCTTCCTTCCACAAATGATACAGTACACTCCACTGCTCAATAGTAATATCAACACCGTTTTGCTTAAAGTTCTTCTGCATGCGGCGTGCAATAGCCGTACTCGCTTTCCCGGTAATGAAACTGTAGAGTTCGCTCTTTTTAAATTGGTTGTTTGGCATATAGTTGTTTAAACAACTATATAAAAGTAAACATTCTTTTCAATTTTCAAAAAATTATTTTTGTGTAGCCGGCCGGGGTGCATTCATCAGCATCGTTGTGTCACTCACTTGTACGGCATACCATTATGCAGCTTATCATTTTATGTATTTCCCTGGCCCTGCTCATTGTATATGCTGCATTGCTCATCTATTACCGGGCGGCATGGTCTGCGATTCCGGGCTATCAACCAGAACCTTCAACTTACAACCTTCAACCTTCAACCTTAATCACCGTCATCGTTCCTGCCCGCAACGAAGCCCCAAACCTGCCGGCGCTGCTCAACAGTTTAAATAACCAATCTTACCCAAAACATTTGTTCGATGTGATCGTGGTAGACGATCATTCTACCGATGAAACAGCTTCCGTGGTCAGCAATTGTAAAAACGGGAATATAAAACTGATGCGGTTGCAGGATATCATCGATGGAGCCAAACTCAATTCCTATAAAAAGAAAGCGATAGAAGTGGCCGTTTCAGCAACAAAAGCAGCACTCATTGTTACAACAGATGCCGATTGCGTTGTTCCTGCAGACTGGCTGGCTACCGTTGCTGCTTATTATGAAGCGCACAAACCGTCGCTGATCGTAATGCCCGTTAGCTACCGGGAAAAACCAAATTTCCTTGAAGTATTCCAGTCGCTCGATTTCATGACCCTGCAGGGAATCACCGCCGCTTCTGTTCATAAACGCATGCTCAGTATGTGCAATGGCGCCAACCTGGCCTATACACGGCAGGCATTCGAAGCAGTAGAAGGATTTAAAGGGATCAGCGATCTTGCCAGTGGTGATGATATGCTGCTGATGCATAAAATTTACAAATGGCATCCTCAGGGAATTGGCTATATCAAATCAACCGGTGTAATTGTGCAGACAGCCCCCATGAACAGCTGGAATGATTTTTTTAACCAACGCATCCGCTGGGCCAGCAAAGCAGATAAATATGATGATAAAAGAATATTCCGGGTGCTGCTGCTCGTTTACCTGTTAAACGTTTGGCTGCTACTCCTGCCTGTGATAGCTATACTCAACAGTAAATATTCACTGTTCAATACATGGTTATTGATGCTGGCTGCCAAAACCATGGTTGAACTCATTTTCCTGTTTCCCGTTGCCGCATTCTTCGGCAAACAAAAACTGCTTTACTATTTCCCCTTCATGCAGCCGTTTCATATTGTTTATACTGTTATAGCCGGCTGGCTGGGCAAGTTCGGATCTTATCGCTGGAAGGAAAGAAAGGTTAAATAAATACGCCGATCTTCCTGGCGGCCAGCTGCATTTTCTATGAAATTCTTTATCGTACTTTCACAAGCACAATGGAGCAACAGTTTTCATACAACAGGCTACTCTGGCGTAAACTCAAAAAAAACAAAGCTGCCATAGCCGGCATGATCGTAATTGCCTGCTGCATTTTTATGGCCTTGTTTGCCTACCTCATTGCTCCCGATAATACCCCCAATGCTGATCTGCAAACAGTAGAGATACAGGCAAAGAAACCGGGCTACACGCAAATGTTCCTTCGCATACCCGATGCAAAAAACAGCAGCACCGGTTGGCTGGGCAATATTTTTTCCGGCTCTCCTGCTCAATACAGGTATATACCCATCAGCGCTTACAAGGTTTCCGGCAATGATCTTACTGTAGAAAAGTTTGTTGATGATGATACATCCGTTACGCAGCACTATAATGTCAACGCTATTACGAATAATAACCCTTCCCGTTTATCATCTCTTATCATCACAAAAAAATACTGGCTTGGCACGGATGCCTATGGCAGGGATATACTAAGCAGGCTGATCGTTGGCACGAGGGTTAGCCTGGCTGTTGGTTTGATTGCCCTGCTCATTTCGCTTACACTCGGCATTTTGCTGGGAGCCCTGGCAGGCTATTACCGGGGATGGGTAGACGAGATTATTGTTTGGTTCATCAATGTAAGCTGGAGTATTCCCACATTGCTGCTGGTCTTCGCCATCAGCATGGCGCTTGGAAAAGGGTTCTGGCAGATATTCATTGCCGTGGGGCTCACCATGTGGGTAAGTGTGGCAAGGCTTGTTCGCGGGCAAGTGATTGCCGTTAAAGAACAGGAATTTGTACTGGCAGCCCGTGCGCTGGGTTTTACAAACAGCCGTATTATTGTAAAGCATATACTGCCCAACATACTCGGTCCGGTAATGGTAATAGCTGCCGGTAATTTTGCCACGGCTATAATTGTAGAGGCGGGGTTAAGCTTTCTTGGCATCGGGGTGCAGGCACCTACACCAAGCTGGGGATTGATGATAAAAGAAAACTACAATTTCATCATCACACACAATCCCATGCTGGCATTGATACCAGGCATCGCCATCATGTTGCTGGTACTAGCTTTTAATTTGCTGGGAAATGGATTGAGGGATGCAGTGGATGTGAAATGATCTTTTACCACAAAGACACAAAGCTGCGCTAAACAGGTTCAGTATTAATCTGCCGGCGCCACCGGTACATTGCGACTGAACCCTTCTTCCAGTGAAATAAATGTTTCGGTTCTTTCGATCCCTTTTATTTTCTGAAGTTCATCATGAAGCACATAACGAAGCTGAGCTATGTCTTTACAAACAACTTCAATGAACATGCTATAATTGCCTGTGATGTAATTAAGCCTCACGATCTGTGGAATATTCATGAGTTCTTTTGCCACCTGGTCGTACAGGGAACTTTTTTCCAGGTATATACCCACGAATGCCGTGATATCATATCCCAGCAGTTTCAAATCAACATTTAATCTTGTACCTTTAACTATGCTAAACTCCTGTAGCTTTTTGATGCGAACATGAATAGTTCCGCCGCTTACAAAGAGTTTTTTACCAAGTTCGGCATAAGATATTTCTGCATTTTCCATCATCGCCTCGATGATCTGCAGATCGAGTTTGTCAAGATTTAATTTTGCCCCCATAATTAAAACGGTTTTTAAATTACGTTTAATTTTCAATACAAATATTTGAATAATATCTATATTTTCAAAATTTTTATTGAAATATTTTTAAGTTGGCTTTCTTTTCCTTTAAATTTGTGCTATCAAGTTATTCTTTAATAACTGTAGTTCTTTACACTGTGGGGTGATGAAATTTTTGGCAGACATGCCCCCTTGTCTCGGGGGTGGGGATCACAGGATAAACATTGCGTAACGCCGATGCCGTGACGACGGCACCGACTGGGGTTGACCACCAGTTAGGTTGAGGGTAGCTCTCTCTTCAAATTTGTGCAATAGCTAACTGCCCCGTGAAGGTTCGAACCCTTCCCCTACAGCATTAAAAAAGCCTTCGTTTCTTGACGAGGGCTTTTTTTATTTCTACATTCTATATTTCGTGTTCATTATTTTCTTACCCATTCCCTGATCAAAAAGCCAACAGTTTTTCAATCGTTTCTCCCAGCCTTGAATATGCCATAAAATTTTTTTCCAGCTCTATGCTGAAAGGAACAGGTGTATCAAGACTGGCGCATCGCATCACCGGGGCATCCAGTAAAGTATAGCAATGTTCAGCGATCCAGGCGGCGATCTCTCCACCAACGCCACCAACCAAAGTGTCTTCATGCAAAATCAGTACTTTGCCAGTACGGGCAACAGCTGCCTGAATAGCTTCATAATCCAGCGGCAACAAACTACGCAGATCTGTTATATCAACAGAAATATTCGGATTCCTCTCGGCATACTCCAAAGCCCAATGCACAGCAGCTCCGTAAGTAATAATTGAAATGTCTTCACCTTGCCTCACATGCTTTGCCTTTCCTATTTCAATTTCATAATAGGCTTCCGGTACAGGCGCTGATATACTCCGGTAAAGCGCTTTGTGTTCAAAAAACATCACCGGGTTTGGATCATTGATCGCTGCGATCAGGAGGCCTTTTGCATCTTCCGGTGTAGATGGATACACAACTTTTAACCCGGGCGTATGCACAAACCACGCTTCGTTGCTCTGGCTATGAAAAGGCCCGGCTCCCACGCCGCCACCGGTAGGCATCCGGATCACTACATCAGCATGCTGCCCCCAACGATAATGTATTTTGGCCAGGTTATTTACGATCTGGTTAAACCCTACTGTTACAAAATCTGCAAACTGCATTTCCATAACTGATTTATAACCCTCGAGGCTTAACCCGAGTGCCGCACCCACGATCGCACTTTCACAAAGGGGTGTATTGCGTATCCTTGCTTTACTGAATTTTTCAACAAAGCCTTCCGTTACTTTAAATGCACCGCCGTATTCTGCAATATCCTGCCCCATAATTACCAGGTTTGGATATTTCTTCAACGATAATTCCAGTGCATCGCTGATGGCATTGATAAATTTCTTTTCTGATGATGGCCCTGATGGAACAGTATAGCTTACAGGATCTGTATGCTTCGCATACATATCACCTGATTCTTCTTCCGTATCAGGAACGATCTTTTGCCCTTCAAATCCCTTCTTCAATTCTTCTTCAATATGATCTTTTGTGCTGTTGCGTATGCCCGTGATCTCCGATGCAGATAAAATATTTTCCTGCTGAAGCCAGTTTTCAAAATTTTTGATCGGGTCTTTTTTCTCCCATTCTTCAAACAGGTTCTTTGGAACATATTTTACACCGCTCGCTTCTTCATGGCCTCTCATCCTGAAAGTCATACACTCAACCAGGTAAGGTTTCTGATTTTTTATACAGTAATCACGAACCCCTTTTATGGTATCGTATACCGTGAGCACATTATTACCATCAATCTGCACTGCTTCTATTCCATAACCAACGGCCTTATCAACAAGACTTTTACAACGGTATTGTTCACTGGTTGGGGTGCTCAACCCGTAACCGTTATTCTCAATGATGAAAATAACCGGCAGATCCCAAACGGCGGCTGTATTCAATGCTTCATGAAAATCACCTTCACTGGTTCCGCCATCGCCGGTAAATGTGAGTGAAACCTTGTCTTCATGTTTCAGTTTGTATGCCAGCGCTACACCATCTGCTATTGCCAGTTGCGGGCCAAGATGCGATATCATTCCGCAGATATGATGTTCCCTGGTTCCGAAGTGAAAGCTTCTTTCACGGCCTTTGCTATAGCCGTCTTTATTTCCCTGCCATTGCTTGAATAATTTACTCAAAGGCATATTCCTGGATGTAAACACGCCCAGGTTCCGGTGAAGCGGCATGATCCATTCATCCTGTTGCAGGGCCATGGTGGCGCCTACTGCTATTGCCTCCTGGCCAATGCCGCTGAACCATTTGGATATCTTTCCCTGCCTGAGTAAAACGAGCATTTTTTCCTCGATCATCCGGGGCAGCAACAGGCTTTTATAAATAGATACAATCGTTTCGTTGCTTAGATTTTTGCGGTCGAACTGCATAGCAATATTTATGTTGGCGCAAAGGTAATTGTTGTTGGGGTTATTTGGAGAACAGGTTGGTATGCTGAAGGTTTAAAGTTGAGGGCTTAGGGCTAACCTTTATTCTATAGTGCCAGCCCCTATGAAACCCCTAAACCAAATTACCTGAATTTTTATTGATGTTAAAAAATCTGCAAAGCCTGAATTTTTTTCCATAGGGCTTGTGTAAAAAATAAAACCCCTGCATCCCTGAGAAAAACAACATTATGAAATTGCTATTAAAACCAACACTTTTATTGGCCGGGGCTGCCAGCATCATTTCTTTGTTAGCATTACAGCGCCCCGGTGAACATGAAAAAACAGATCGTCAGCCCTTAGCTGCAAAGCCTGCGGGAAAGTCTGACAAAAAGATTCAGGCCGCCATACTACTGGATGTAAGCAACAGTATGGATGGATTGATAGGCCAGGCCAAATCCCAATTGTGGAATATGGTGAGCGTGATGGGCAAGGTCCGGTGCGAGGGACTTACACCGGAAATCGAAATCGCTCTTTACGAATACGGTCGCAGCAGCAATGATGCAAGGGCCGGTTATGTGAAACAGATCAGCCCTTTTACAACGGATCTCGACAAGCTTTCGCAGGAACTCTTCAACCTCACAACCAATGGTGGTGATGAATATTGCGGGCAGGTTATCTATACTTCGCTCAAAGATCTTAACTGGGGTGCAGATCCCGGAGATTATAAAGTAATCTTTATTGCCGGTAATGAGGACTTTTTACAGGGAAACCTCCAGTACACAAAAGCCTGCAATGAGGCAAAACAGAAAGGTGTTATTGTAAACACGATCTACTGTGGTGATAAAATGCAGGGCATCCGGGAACACTGGAACCTGAACGCCGAATGTGGCAGCGGCAGCTTTACCAATATCAACCAGAATGAAAAGATCGAGGAAATACCAACTCCTTACGATAGCGTGATTCTTGCCCTGAACACAAAACTGAATGGTACATATCTCAGTTATGGCTATGATGGTGAAGCTTCTTATGCCAACCAGGCAAAGGTAGATCAACTCAACATGGCTGCTAATAAAACAGAAGCTGTTAACCGTGTAGCTGTTAAAGGCCGCAAAGACCTGTACAAAAATTCACATTGGGATATGGTTGATGCTGCTTCGGATGATAAATCTTTTGTGCAGAAAGTAGACATGAAAGCACTGCCAGACAGCCTGCAAAGAAGATCAAGAAAGGAATTACAGGAACTTATTGATAAAAAATCAGCAGAGCGGACTGCAATACAGAATCAAATTCTAACGGCGAATGCCAGGAGAGAAGCTTATATAGCAGAACAGAAAAAGAAATCAGCCAACAGTTCTCAGGGCCCTACGCTGAAGTCAGAAATTGAAAATATCATCAGGAAGCAGGCGGTTTGGTTTAAGATGGAGATCAGGTAGCTGAATGATGCGGGAATGTGAGGATGTGGAAATGCGAAAATCAAATACAGATTTTCATTTCCGCTTCTTCACATTTTATATGTTCACACATCAGGATTCCTTCTTATCATCCTTCATTGCATTTGCTACGGCAGAATTAAAAATGGAAAGTACGAGACTGAAGATAAGCGCCCAGAAAAATCCATCAACTTTTATTCCGTCAATAAACTTATCAGCTATAATGATGATGATCGCATTGATCGCAAAGAGGAAAAGTCCAAGCGTAAAAATGGTTATCGGCAATGTGAACAAAATAAGCAATGGCTTCACGAAAACATTCAGCAATGCCAGTACAACTGCAAACAGCAGGGCTGTTTTAAAATCAGCGATATGAACCCCGCTGAGGATCCGGGAAAGACCATAGGCAATAACGGCAGAAATAAGCAGGCGGATAATAACGTTCATAGTTTTTTTTAAAAGTATAGGAATATAAACCTGTTCTCTTTTAATACACTACAAGTTCGTAAAATTTATCTGGTTGCAGGTATTTGTTGGCCAGCTCTTTCAACTCGTCTGCAGTGATGGTTTTTATTTCACGAACAGAATCGTAAAAATATTCCGGCCCAAGGTTGTTTAATATAATGTTCTTCCATTTCGCCATGATCTGGAAAGGCCCATCAAGATCGCCCAGTATGGTTCCGATCATGAAATTTCTTACCAGCATCAGTTCTTCTTCATCAATATTTTCTTCCCGGAGCTTTTTCATTTCCTCGTACACTTCATGAATGGTGGCTTCACAAACATCTTTGCCTGCTTCCGTTGAGATCATCCATGCACTGTGCTGCATGTGATTTTGCAGGTAGCTGTGAATGCCATAGGTATACCCTTTGTCTTCCCTGATATTGCTCATCAGCCTTGATCCGAAAAATCCTCCAAAAACATTATTCAGCACAATCGCCTTTTTAAAATCAGGATGATGCCTGTTCGGAAAAGGAGAAGCTACCCTGATGGCGCCTTGCACAGATTCTTTATCATTGATGATGCGGTATTTTTTTTCTGTTGCCTGTTCTACTGCTGCCGTGGGCAGAGAAGTTGGTGGTTTACTAACCGACAGTTTTCCAAAAAACTCATTCAGTTGTGCGGCCAGTGTGGAAGGTATATTGCCTGAAACAAAAATGATACAATGGCCTTGGAGGTAGTACCGGCTGTAGAATTTTTTTATCTCTTCCAGGCTGATGGCATTGATATCTTCAATGTTGCTGTAAGTTCCATACGGATGCTGCATGCCATAGAGATAACTGTCGATAAGCCTTCCGGCAACAAACTCACATTTCTGCAGGTTTACTTTCAGCCGCTGGCTGGCGTTCTGCTTGTATATATCCAGTTCCTGCTGAGGAAAAGAGGCATTGGTGATCATGTCCTGCAAAACAGGCAATAATTTATCCAGGTGCTTGCTCAATGTATGCAGTGTAACCACGGCCGTTTCATTATAACAGCTCCGGTTGCAATAGGCTCCGTAATATTCAAATGCTTCGTTCACCTGGAAAGCTGTTCGGGTAGCTGTTCCGTTTTTTAGCAAAAAATTGGTGGCGGCTGCCGTGCCTTTCTGCTGTTCAAAAAAATTACCGGCATAAAAAACCAATTCCAGCTGCAGCACTTCCTGTGCACCCGCATTCACCGTATATACGGGCACACCGTTATCAAGCAGGTAATGTTCGTATGGTTTCAGCTCCAGTTTATAATCAACCGCATCCTTAATAGGGGGTGTATCGGTTCTATTTTGCATGTGATTCTGTGGTCTTGTTTTTTCGCTTTGAATATTTTTGATAAAGATTATAGCCTGCCAACGGAAGTACTCCCCATATCGAAGCTTTAAATGAAAAGAAAGAAATTACCAGTACCAGTAAAAAACTGATGGCCATAACGCCCAGTCTTACTTCAAACTGGGTCATTTCATCTTTGTCCATTTCATAAGAAAGTTGTTTGTACTTTTTTATTACCAGCCAGTAAAAAACATAAGTGCTCAATCCCGCCAGTATATTGTTGACCAGGAAAAGTCGGAATGCCACGATACTGGCGCCGATTCCTGCATGATTGCTTTCGTAGAAGAAAGATGTTGTGAATGGAAAAAAAATGATAGGAAAAAGGCTCACCATATTCGCAATAACGATCTGCTTGTTGTAATTATGAATATGCTTGAACAAACTGTGGTGCCTCATCCAGTAAGTAACGATGAGAAAAAAGCTGAATACAATGGCAAAGAAGAGGTAGCGCATTTCAACAAGCTGGTGCCATATTTCTTCTACCGTTGAATCCTTCTCCATGTGCGGTGGCCTGAACTCGATCACCAATAGTGTAATGGCAATGGCATATACCGCATCGCTGAAAAAAGCGATTCGTTCTACCTGGAAATCCTGCTTTGGATGAAGTTGCGGAGTGTGTTTTAATTGAGTCATTAGTTTGCTAGGTAGTACAAAGTATTGCTGTTGTTTATATCAAAGATGATCCTGCTCTGCTCTTTTACCTGTTCGGCCGTTACAGCCTGGTAACGGGATAATTCTGTATTGATAAGATCGGCATCCCCCAATAGTTCATACATAGCAATGCTGGAAGCCCGGTTCATAACACTCATGTCTTCAAAAGCCATGGCGCTTTCCGTTTTGTTTTTCACTTTTTCCAGTTCTGCTTCGCTGATGCCGTTCTCCTGTAGTTTTTTTAATTCTTCTTCAATGGCAACATCTGCCAGTTTGATATCAACGCCTTTCACCAATTTACCCTCGATGGCAATAACGCCTGCATCTGTACTTCCAAAATGATAACAATCAATATTACTGAACAACTGTTTTTCTTTTACCAGGCTTTGATACAAACGTGATGACCCACCGCCACCAAGAATATCGGTAATAAGATCCGCTGTATAATACCGTTGATCTGTTCTTGAATAAATATGCCAGGCTTTATACAATGCATCCAGCGGAACATTGGCTTTTACTTCCATTTGCCGCGGACCGGTTTGTTTTGGTTCCTGCGGAAGTTTTCTTTCATATTTTACCCCGGCAGGAATATCGCCAAACCATTTTTCTGCCAGTGTTTTGATGTTGGTTGTTTCAACATTTCCGGCAACCACCAGTATGGCATTCGGAGGTGTATAGTGTTTAAAGAAAAAGTCTTTTACATCCTGCAGTCTTGCATCTTCCACGTGCTTCAGTTCTTTTCCGATGGTCATCCACCTATAAGGATGCGTGGTATAAATGAGTTCCCTGAATTTATGCCAGGCATCGCCATAAGGCTTGTTGATATAGTGTTCCTTGAATTCTTCAGAAACAACTTTACGTTGCACATCAAGACTTTTTTCACTGAAGGCCAGGCTCAGCATCCGGTCGCTTTCGAGCCAGAATGCGGTTTCTATATTTTCGGCCGGAAGCTGGCAGTAATAGTTTGTAAGGTCATTGGTTGTGTAGGCATTGTTCTCTCCCCCGGCCATTTGCAAAGGCTCATCATAAACGGGGATGTTTTTACTGCCCCCAAACATCAGGTGTTCAAAAAGATGGGCAAAGCCGGTTTTCTCCGGGTTCTCATCACGTGCCCCTACATCGTAAAGCACATTCACCACAGCCATGGGTGTACTCTTGTCTTCATGCACCAGTACCCGAAGCCCGTTGGCCAGCGTAAATTTTTCAAAATGGATCATATTACAAATGTAAGGAAGCAGCCGGAGAGTTGCAGGGCTGGTTTCGTTCAGTGATTGATTCACTACAATATGCTCTTCACGTGCAGGTTCAATTCCATTAAACGGGCTTTACGCCTTACAATTACCTTAAAACTTGTATTGGGTGTTTGAAGCAGGTTCTTGTATTGCTGGATATTGCCTGATAAATTATTGCCTACGCTCACCAGTTCATCTCCTGCCTGGAATCCTGCTTTTTCTGCTGGGGATTTTTCTATCACATCTACCACAACAACCTTGTTATCGATCGCATAGATGCCGAGCCCTGTATAAGCATAGTCGAACAGGTCTTCAAAATGTGAATTTGGCCGCAGGTGTATTTCCCTTTGCGGGTAATTGAATACAATATTGAATCGTCTAAGTATATCATTTCCCATCAGCCCTCCTGTAAAAGGGTAAGAAGTAAGGTTGTTCTCATCATCATATAAATATGTAGGCACCATCCTGAAATGATAAGGTCCTATTTTCACGTCCTTTATAACCGTTAACCGCATCTTCAGCATACCGCCCATGCCTTCCGCTTGTGTGATCAGTGGTTTGCGCTTTTTCTTCAGCACTGCACTGTCGGCAACAAATCTTTCACTCATTAAAAAACATAGGCCTGCGCCGGTATCAAGATAAAAGTTAAACGGAAATTTTTTCCTGTCTTTTACCTGCATGAACTGTATAGGCAGTGAAGTAAACATCGGGTGCAGTATGGTGCCGCCCCGGGGATAATCAAACCGGCCGGGCTTGTAAACATCTATTCGAAGGCTGTCGAAGTCAACATTAACGATATACCTGCTGAAAAAACTGTAGCCGATGATTCCATCTATTTTTTCCCCGTAAACACTTGTAAGGATACTGTAGTCATTTACATGGAAATTCAGGTGATCTGTTGTAAGGCCGGGAAGTTTGAGGCTTTTATCGAATACAAAATGAACCCTCCGCATGCCGGCGATGCCTGTAATGATCGTATCGGTTTGTACAGTTGGAATCTCAAGTTCTGCACAAACCGAAGAATCAAGCGATATGCCGCCGCTGCCGGTGTCCAGAATGAAATTAAGTGAATCTTTCAGATTTCCGAAGCAGGCTTTCAGCACCATCACCCCGCCGCTGTACTGTTTAAAGGGGAAACTGGTTATGTATTCAGCTTCGGGTTGGGGAGAAAGTATTTCCTGGCCCCGGGAGCATACAGGTAGTATGAAGAAGCCTAATATTATTAAACAATATCTCATAGCAGCAATTGACTAAAAATACACTCTAATGCATGTAATTTTGCATTTATTATATAAACGGGTTTTATGAAACTGAATGACCTATATCAAAAAGCACTGAACCTCGAATTTCTTTCTGTAGAAGAAGGTGTGTTTTTGTTCCATAACGCTGCACTGGCAGAAATAATGTTTGTTGCTGATGAGCTGAGAAAGAAGCAGGTTCCGCATGGAAAAGTTACCTGGCAGATCGATCGCAATGTAAATACTACCAATGTATGCATTGCCAACTGCAAGTTCTGCAACTTCTACCGGATCCCCGGCCACCCGGAAGCTTATATTACCGACATTGATACCTATAAAAAGAAAATTGAGGAAACGATCCGTTATGGTGGAGACCAGCTCCTGCTGCAGGGCGGGCATCACCCGGAACTGGGTCTTTCATTTTATGTTGATCTTTTCAAACAGCTCAAATCGCTTTACCCCAATATAAAACTGCATACACTTGGCCCGCCCGAAATTGCACACATCACCAAACTTGAAAAAAGCACTCACCGTGAAGTGTTGATGGCATTAAAGGACGCCGGCATGGATAGTTTGCCGGGTGCCGGCGCTGAAATTCTTACAGACAGGGTAAGGCGGTTGATCAGCAAAGGAAAATGCGGTGCACAGGAATGGCTTGATATCATGCACGAAGCTCACAAACTGAATATAACCACATCAGCCACCATGATGTTCGGGCATGTGGAAACGATACAGGAGCGTTTTGAGCACCTGGCAAAGATCAGGGAAGTACAAAGCCGCAAACCCGCTGATGCCAAAGGATTTCTTGCATTCATTCCCTGGACTTTCCAGGATGTGGATACGCTTTTAGCGAAAATCAGGGGTGTTCACAATCTTACAACTACTGAAGAATATATCCGTATGCTGGCGCTCTGCCGCATGATGCTGCCCAATATCAGGAATATCCAGGCAAGCTGGCTCACCGTAGGAAAAGAAGTTGCACAACTCTGCCTGCATGCCGGCGCCAATGATTTCGGAAGTATCATGATTGAAGAAAATGTAGTGAGCGCCGCAGGTGCTCCTCATCGCTTTACCAGCAAGAGTATTCAAAAGGCAATTCGTGATGCCGGCTTCGAACCACAGTTGCGTAACCAACAATACGAATGGCGTGAGCTGCCCAAGATGGAAGAACAGGTGATCGATTATTAAACCAAGATCTGTTTACAGATCAACTTATCACGAAGCGGTAACCAACACCTTTTACGGTGATGATCTGGAGGCTGTCGTCTTTCTTCAGGTAACTTCTCAATCTTGTTATATAAACATCGAGGTTACGGGAGTTGAAAAAATTATCATTACCCCACAAAAGATTAAGAATGTCTTTCCTGTCGATGATGCGGTCACGATTATAATAAAGCATCTTGAGCAGTTCTGTTTCGCGGAATGATAGTTTCTTTTCTTCTGTTTCATGTTTCAGCACCTGGCGGTGGCTTTGAAAAACATAATCGCCGATACTCACTTCCGGGCTTTCTGCAGGAGTATGTGGTTTTTTCTTCAGCACATTTTCTATTCTTATGATCAGTTCCTCCATACTGAAAGGCTTGCGGATATAATCGTTTCCCCCGGTTTTAAATCCTTTCACCAGGTCTTCTGTCTGGGTTTTTGCCGTAAGAAAAATGATCGGCACATCGGCATCAAGCTTCCTGATCTCTTCTGCTATGCTGAATCCGTCTTTGTTGGGCAGCATCACATCAAGCACACAGACTGCCGGTTTCATCGCCGTAAAATGAGCGAGTACTTTATTTCCGTCTGCTTCCATCAACACTTCAAAACCCCTGCTTTCCAGGCTTTCCTTTACGATCTTTCCCAGGAAAAGTTCGTCTTCTGTATATAAAATTTTAATCCCCATTTTCTTTGTGATTTGTTTACCCGGTTGCTGTTTCAGCACAAGGTATTCTTACGGTAAATGTGCTTCCCTTTCCAGCTTCACTTTCTACATCAATACTTCCTCCATGATTTATAACAATGTAGTTCACATAACTCAGGCCAAGACCATAACCCTTTACATTATGCCTGTCGCCGGTGGGCACCCTGAAAAACTGTTCAAATATTTTCTTCAGGTATTCTTTTGGAATACCGATACCATTGTCTGTAAAACGAAGTTCTATAAAATCATTTTTCCGGCTTACCTGTACTTCAATCTTTGGGTTTGCCGTTGAATACTTGAGTGCATTGTCGAGCAGGTTGTAGATAACGCTGCTGATATGCTTCCTGTCGGCCTCAATGTTAAAATCAAGCCCGGTAAGCTGCAATGATGTAACTGCATGCTGTTTTTCAAAAAGAGGTTTCATTGATTCCATTACTTCACGAACCAATTCAACCAGGTCGAACTTTTCTTTCCTGATCTCAACCTGGTTCTTTTCAAAACGTGAAAAACTGAGCACCCTGTCTACCAGCAACGAAAGGCGTTGCAGTTCATTGGCAGAAATATCAAGGTATTCCTGCGTACGGCCCGGATCCTTGAGTGCATTGAAATTTTTCATGGCTTCAACCGCCACACTTACGGTTGCGATCGGCGTTTTTAGTTCATGCGTTATATTCCCGATAAACTCATTCCTGATCTCTGTAAGCCGACGTTGCCTGTTCAGGTTTTTGTAGAGCAGCACAAAAGATGCAATGGTGATACTCAATAGCAGTAAAGAAAAAAGCAAAGGCATTGCTATTTGCTTTACCAGGTAAGGAAAATTGTTCTCAAGTTCCATCCTGTATGTAACAGGTTTTGCAAAGCCGATGGTTATTTCATTCTCTGCTGAAGGAAATTCATTAACCCCGGAAGATCGCTGTTTAATAGTATACGAAATGCCAAGATGCTGTTTGTTTAAAGCAGCCGTTAAAGCCGAATCAATTTCTTTGATTGACAGGGTGTCCTGCATGGAATCAACTTTATACAATAGCTGAACGACCCTGTTTCTATCTGCTGTCAAAGGATCTATAGTAGAATCACAGGTTTCCATGCCGGGAAGATTAAGTTCGTTTTCCCGCACATCCTTTGTTTTGGTAACAAACAAAGCGCCTTTAAGTAACGAGTCGTTACTGTTGTGGGCCGGGATGCTCCTCCTGATCACATTGATGGTTGAAACGATCCCTTTTTTGTTGTTCATGCTTACGCTTATATCCTGGTGAAGCGTATCGCTCACGATCATTTTCACTTTCATGCTTCTGGTGGTATCCCCCTGCGCAACACTATCGATTTTAATTTTAGAAACCTGCAGATCCTGCACGGCATTTCTGAAAGCGAGATTGGCTTTTACGGTCAATGTTTTTTTCTCCTGCCGGTAAGTGCCGTTAAGCCAGAATAGCTGAAATCCTGCAATCCCGAGGATAGCCACAATCATCATTGCCAGTTGCAGGTTATTTTTTTTCATGTTCACAAATGTAATTCATTAGTAGCCCGGAAGAAATGGCTTTAACCTTTATTAACCTTAATCCAAGGTGTTTTAACCTGCTTTAGCTGGCGGCTTGAATAGCTTTGAAAAAAATTAATCATGAAAAGGATATTGATCACAGGAAGCCTTTGCGTGCTGGCAGCTTTTTGCAACGCACAAATGAAACAGGGAAAAATAACTTACGAACGTGTGTCGCAGTTGCGTTTCAACATTGCCGACAATGGTGGAGGAGAACAATCACACGAGCAAACCCGTTCTGATAAGTTTGAACTCACATTCGGAAATAACCAATCGCTCTGGAAACAGGCGGAAAAGGAAGATGACGATGATGGTTCTATTAATAACGGAGGAGTACAGATCAGGATGATCGTAGCAGGGTCTGATGATGTGTTGTATAATGACTTCAGTAATTCAAAGAGAGTGGAATTACGTGTTTTCTTTGACAAAAAATTCATCATCGATGACAGCATCCGTTCCTTGAAATGGAAAATAGGAGAAGAAACAAAAACCATCCTCAATCATGTTTGCAGGAAAGCGACCGCGGTTACCGTTATACCGAGAATGACCATGAGCATTGATAACGGCGTAATGGAGCGGAAAGAGATACAGGACACTACCAATATCACTGCGTGGTTTGCATCTGATATACCGGTTAGCGCCGGGCCCGCCGAATACCAGGGGCAGCTTCCCGGACTCATCCTGGCACTCGATGTAAACAACGGCAGAACCGTTTACAAAGCAATTGAAATATCTGAAAAGGCCGATCTTGCTTCCATCAAAGAGCCTACAGGCAAAAAGCACTACAGCCCGGCTGAGTTCAGGAAAGAAAGAGACAAGATGATGGAAGAAATGCAGAATAACAGTGGAGGTAACCGGCAGATAAGGATCAATTAAAGGCCTGGTTTCACGAAAAGACAAACCTCCTTACTGGAGGTTTTTTTGTATCTCAAACTGAAATATATTTTCATTCACATTCACTCAAAAATTTAATAGCCAATATCCTTACTGTTTATGCCAGGTATCATACATTTCATATTTGATTAACTGCCACAGGGTGCTTTAGCCATTTTACTGTTAGCTTTAAATTTAAGAATATTTTACTCGTTTGATTGCAGAAAAAATATCCCAAATGAGTCGGGATATTTTCAGCGCATAATACAGCTGCTATGCTAAAAGATTTATCTTGTTTTAAACTGGATGCCACCAGCATTATTTAAACCTGTTTTACTTAAGCTGTAAGTAAAGCTCAGCATAAAAAACCGGCGAAGCGTTTTGAAACGACTGTCTTCAACATAATTCTGCTCAGCAAACCGACTGATACCGATATTCCTGTTAAGCAGATCAACAACCCCCAGTTTGATCTCTCCTCGGTTAAACCTGAGTAACTGCCTGCTGATGCTGGCATTCCACAAAGGCAGTTTGGTATTAAATCCGGATGAAGGTTGATTATAGATGGTATAGGTAAAATCAGTTGAGAAGAAAAACCTGTATGGCATTTCCCACTCTATAGCTGCACTGTACTCCTGTTGATAAAATTCAGCGTCCAACTTTTGCTGCAGCGAATATTTTGTTGCCGAATAACTGAGCATTGCTCGCAATGAAACAGCTATTTTCTGCGTCGGGTTTATGTCAATATTCAATTGCGGGCTTAGTGAGAGCGCCCTTGTTTTATTCTTTATGCCATTGATGAACTGTCTTCCTTCATTATAACCCATGTTGGTGCTTATCTCTATGTTTGACTTCAGGAATTTTACAGGAACACTATAACCAATTCCTCCATTGATGAAATAAGAGCCGTTCACATTTACAGGCGTGGTTGTTTTAATTCCCAGGCTATTGGTTGAATCGCTGTTCACAATCCTGTTACGGATGAGCTGGGCAGAGAGAAATACAAAAAGATTCCTGTTCCTGTAAGGATTTACCCATTCCAGGTTTGATTGAAAACTGTGATTGTATTCCTGCCTGAGGTTTGGGTTCCCGGTTTTTATACTGAGCGGGTTACTGTTATCTGCTACTGGTTGCATCTGGGTTATATCTGGTTGCCTTGTAGACGTTGCATAATTAAAAGAAAAGCGTTTGAACTTTGAAAATGTATATTGAAAACGGGCTGATGGCAGCAGGTTCTTAAAGGTTTTACCAACAACTGAATCCAATGCAGCACTGTTGATGACATAGCCTTTCAATCCTGATTGCTGAAAGATGAGTCCAAATGTATAATTATACTTCTTTTTTTGCGTTCTCATTCGCAGGCCTGCATTGTTGTATTCGTACCTGTTTTCAAAATCATTACTTAGCTGCCTGTTCAGAATATCATGCTTGCCACTTTGCTTATCGTAGTCGTATGTTGTTTTAGCAGATTGATTCCTGGTATCGCTTCTCGCTATACTCAATTCCAGCAGAGATCTTCTGAATAAAGGCTCTGTATAAGCAACCCTTGCAGTATATCCCTTTAGGTCTGCATCGGAACGGTATAGTTGGTTGATGGTATCCCTGCCCAGCAATGGACCAGCAGGATCATAAAAATCATTCATAGAAGAAAGGTTGCCGTTTCCCTTGCTTTCATTCAGCGTTGTTGTAAGCGACAATGAAAATGTTCTGCCCCTTTTTTTTGTTTTCAAACGATATAACAATTCGTTCCGGAAACTATAGCCTTCATTATTTGCTATGCTATTACCAGCCCCATCATTGATCAATGCATTTTTATCGTCGATAGTCTGGTACCTGCTGTTCGAACGATTGTTGTTCTTCTGGTACGACAGCAAGGGTGTAACCCTGATCGAATTCATGGAGTCTATCTGGAACAAAGCGTTAAGATTGAAGCGATGCGTATTGCCGCTGTTGTTGATAACAGCATCCTGCTTATATAAATATGATGAATCAGGAAGAAAAAACTTTTGTTGAATACTGCTTTCTGTTACAGGGTTGTAGAAGTTATAAAAGTAATTACTCTGAAGATCAAGCTTTGTTCCTGCAATGTTGTTGTAGTTTATTCCTCCTCCACGGATCGTTCTTATGTTGTTATTATTTCCTGCTGTGCCTCCGTAAGCTGCCATATCCTGTGGGGAGATGTTGATATTCATGTTCCCATTATTCTGTTGCATCCTTCGCAACTCACCTGTAAAATTCAGTATATCCATGAATGAGAATCCTTCGGCATTGTTATTATTGGCCATCCCAATCACAGACAACTGCCGGGCCCCTTTGAAGGAATTCACATTGAATTTTCCTTCGTACCGATCACCTGTTCCGCCTCCGGCAGATGCCTTCCCGAACATCCCTTTCTTCCTGTCTTTTTTTAATTTCAGGTTGATCGTTTTTTCATAATTCCCGTCATCAAAACCAGTAAGCTGGGCCTGTTCACTTTGCCGATCGTATACCTGTACTTTATCAACCGCATCGGCAGGCAGGTTCTTGGTGGCCAGCTTTGGATCGTCGCCAAAAAATTCTTTCCCATCAACCAACACCCTGCTCACTTTTTCTCCCTGCGCTTTAATGGTGCCGTCTTTTTCAACTTTAACACCTGGCAGTTTTTTAAGCAACTGTTCCACATTGGCATTGGGCGCCGTTTTAAAAGAACCGGCATTGTATTGTACGGTATCGTTGATCAACGTAACCGGAGGCGCTTCACTTTTTACCACAAGTTCACTGAGTGTTTTAGCAACATCCTGCATGAAGATATTCCCAAGATCTATATTACGGTTACTGTCGGCTACTGAAACGAAAGTATTGCTGTTATGATATTGGTTGTGCGTTACCAGCAGCCGGTAATTACCATTCCTGAGTTTATTGAATTCAAATTTCCCACTTTCATCAGTAAGCGAGAAAGAAACAAGCGAAGAGTCGGATCTCTGAAGCAGGCTTACCGTTGCATAAGGAACCGGGCGTTTTGAAATGGAGTCGAATATCACGGCTTTTATACTTCCATTTTGCTGGGCGAAAGTATTGATGCCAAAAAGGCTGAAGAGTGCGACCAGATAAAATTTTTTCATGGCTATAATTGTATTGCGAAGCTATTTTCAGCATCCCGGAAAGGAGGTTAAAAGGCCTTGGTTTATGGTTAATTAAGGTTAAAACAAAGCCTGCCGGTGAGGTTGGCTGGGGATTTTCCTATCAAGTCATCGGCAAATTACTAGTGCCGGGTTACACAATATTCGGGGCAAGTAAGCCGTTATTTCGCTATTAAACAATCCAGTATGAATATGACCAAAGCCAATCATACGCATCCTATTGTGCAAATGATCAAGAGTTTTCTCAACAAGCTTGTACAGAATCCCGAAGTGTACCCGATAAAATACTACAAAAAAAATCAGCGCCATCGCAGAAGCTGGAAAACACCAATAGTAAAATAAACAGCCTTTTACGGAATTTACTGGAAGCCGAATTCAGCAGATTTTCTCTTGCAACAGTGTTAGCTGCTGAGTATTTTTATTTTCTAAAATCCAATAGTATGAAAAGAAATGAACCCACAGGTTTAAGTTTTTCAGCTGTTTTAAAAGCAGTTTCCGGTGCTTTGCACAGTTTGTTTTTTTCAACAGACGATAGAGAGTTTCAACGCCTAAAGAATTTTATTGCCTCTTAAAACAGCCGATGCTTACCTTTAACCACCTGAGATTCCCTTATGCCACAAGCGTAAGGGAATTGAATTTTTAGCGTTATGGAAAGTATCAATAGAAGAATTCTGCTTTATACGGGTAACGCACCCGGTACATATCCCTTACTTTATTGAGGATCGTCTGTCGCAGCACATCCAGGTTTTTCCGTTCTGTTGCTGAAACAAAAACACAGTTTCCTTTCGTTTCGGTCTGCCACCTTTCTTTCAGTTCCCGAAGAATATCCTGTTTTACTTCATCTTCCAGCCATTCGTCGAAAACATGCTTTTCGTAAAGATCCATTTTATTGAAAATGGTGATGGTTGGCTTTTCGACTGCGCCAAGTTCGGCCAGTGTTTTATTTACCACGTTCAGCTGGTCTTCATATTGCTGGTGTGAGATGTCAACAACATGCAGTAAAATATCAGCTTCCCTCACTTCATCTAGAGTGCTTTTAAAACTTTCTACCAGGTGATGCGGCAATTTCCTGATGAACCCAACGGTATCGCTCAGCAAAAAGGGAGTTTGTTCGAAAACAACCTTTCTTGTGGTTGTATCAAGTGTTGCGAAAAGTTTGTTTTCTGCAAAAACTTCGCTCTTGCTCAATACATTCATCAAAGTCGATTTTCCCACATTGGTATAACCCACGAGGGCAACTCTTATGAATTCGCCACGTTCTTTTCTTTGTGTGAAAGATTGTTTATCGATTTCGGCAAGGCGCTTGCGTAAGAGGCTGATCTTATCTTTTACGATACGGCGATCCGTTTCGATCTCTGTTTCTCCGGGACCTCTTGTTCCAACGCCGCCACCTTGTCTTTCAAGGTGTTTCCACATTCCTTTCAAGCGGGGAAGAATGTATTGGTATTGGGCCAGTTCAACCTGCGTTTTTGCCTGTGCTGTTTTGGCCCTGCTGGCAAATATGTCGAGAATAAGATCACTGCGGTCGATCGTCTTTGTGCCAAGTTCTTTTTCAATATTAATGATCTGCGAGCCGGTAAGTTCATCATCAAAAATCACAATACTGATATTTCCTTTTGCCCTGATATAATTCTTTATTTCTTCAAGCTTGCCTTTTCCAACAAAGGTTCTGCTATCAGGGTGCAGCATTTTCTGCATAAAGCGTTTTACCGTAACAGCACCCGCCGTTTCTGCCAGGAAAGCAAGTTCGTCGAGGTACTCTTTTACCTGTTCCTCGGTCTGCTCTTTCTGTATCAACCCAACGAGCACCGCGTTTTCGTTTTCGCCTATATTGCTTTTCTTCTCTATCATATTTCTGTTTACCTGTTACCACGGTTTGAGGTTCGGTAATATCAAAGTTAACAATCAAAAAAGCGGATGTAATGAACATCCGCTCTGCAAAATTATGTTTTAATGCTTAAAGTTATCTTTTACCAGTATTGCCGTTCACCCTTGCGGCTTCCACCCATTTTTCCATCGACTTGCAATCTTTAAAATCATCATCCACCATAATGTAGTAGGTCTGGATTTTTGTTGCAAACCATTTTTCAAGAACCGATTCCTTTTTTTCTTCCAGTGCACGCTGTGCTATTTTACTGTAATCATC
>JAFDXA010000027.1 GCA_018268185.1 Bacteroidota bacterium | reverse complement strand
CTTCACAGAAATCACGGATACCAACCTGCACCAGCGTTTTCAGGTTAGGTATCTGTTCGAGCGCATTGTACATGATGGATGCATGCGAATAGTTGAATCCTTCATAAGCCTTTCTAAGATCACAATGAGCATCTATCTGCAGGATACCAAACTCTTCATATTTATCGGCGATGGCTTTAAAATATCCCAGTGGTGTACTGTGATCGCCCCCCAGCAGTCCAACGAGTTTGCCCTTATCAAGCAGCTCTTTTGTTTGCTGGTAAACCCAATCATTCAGGAACAGGCTTCCTTCATTGATCTCCTTCATGGTTTTGCACATGAATTTGTTATCAGCAACGATCTCACCCTGTGAAATATATTTGATGTATAACTCTGCTTCCTTACGCAGGTAGTCACTCTTGGTAAGAATTTTTTTATTCGGTTCCCTCATGAAGATACCTTCACGCCAGGCATCTCTTGCATCAGGATCAAAAAGATCAACCTGCAGGCTTGCTGTAAAGATATGATCCGGGGCTCGGGCTGTGCCGGCATTATAGCTCACGGTAACTTCCCAGGGTATGGGCAATATTACCAGGCGGGCATCTTCTTCTGCAAAAGGCAGCCCGAATATATTGTTATTAGGATTTCCTACTGAATTAGGGTCAAAATTGGATAGGTCAGTCATGATCTGTTCTTAAAAAATTCATGCAAATATAGTGATGTATAGCATTTACCGGATTTAGAAAAATCAACAATGAAATCCCCTGCCCAAACCGGTTTTGAATTAACTTTGCGCTCAAAGAAGAATAATGAAAAAGACACATATAATCATACTGGTTGGCATCGCCGCTTTAATTGTAGCATTGCTTGCCTATTCGGTTGATTTTTCCACTTACGATACGATCGATTCGGCCAAAAAGAAACAAGGGAAGTTTGTTCACATGATCGCCCGGCTGGATAAATCACAACCAATTGAATACGATCCGATCAACAATCCGAATTATCTTTCTTTTACCGCAGTTGACAGCCTTGGCGGAACTACAAAGGTGATTTATCACAACAGCAAACCTACCGACATTGAAAAAAGTGAGCGAATCGTGTTGAAAGGAAAAATGACACAGGATCATTTTGAGTGCAAGGAAATTCTGCTGAAATGCCCGAGCAAATACAAAGACGATAAGAAACAACTTCAGAAGAATATGGCTGATCAAACTTCTGCCAATTAATATTTAACCCCCAAACAGCGCTGATGAAATTTGAAGGAGAACATTTGCTGCCCGGACAGTTAGGGCATTTTTTTGTGATACTCGGGTTTGTTTCTTCTCTCATTGCCACTATTTCATTTTTTTATGGATCAAAGGCAGCTCATGTGGTTACAAAGGCAGACTGGATGAAACTTGCCAAAGCCGCTTTTTTTGTACAGGCCGCTTCAGTGCTCGTGATCTTCTCTGTTATCTTTTACCTCTGTTTCAATCATTATTACGAATACATGTATGCTTATAAGCATGCATCCAAAGAACTTGAATACAAATACCTGCTTGCCTGCATCTGGGAAGGCCAGGAAGGTAGTTTTCTTTTATGGACGATCTGGCACAGCGTAATCGGCATGTTCATCATATTCCGGGGTAAGGAATGGACAGCACCTGTAATGACTGTCATCAGCTTTGCTCAATTCTTTCTACTGATGATGATACTGGGTATTTACATCGGGGACGTAAGGATTGGTAATAGTCCGTTCACCCTCACCCGCAACGAAATCCCCGCCCCTATTTTCAGTCAGCCCAATTACCTCTCTTTTATAAAAGACGGTATGGGGCTTAATGTGCTGCTCCGCAATTACTGGATGGTGATCCACCCTCCTGTTCTCTTTCTTGGTTTTGCCACTACCATCATTCCTTTTGCGTATGCTTATGCCGGCATACAAACAAAACGTTATGGCGATTGGATAAAGCCTGTACTACCCTGGGCGCTCTTCAGCGGATGTATACTGGGTGTTGGTATTATGATGGGAGGTAAATGGGCTTACGAGTCACTCAGCTTTGGTGGTTACTGGGCCTGGGACCCGGTTGAAAATGCTTCACTCGTTCCCTGGTTATTGCTGGTAGCAGGATTACATACCATGGTGATCTATAGATCTACCGGTCATTCCCTCAGGGCGAGTTACCTGTTTGCCATACTCTCATTTGTATTTGTACTGTATTCCACTTTTCTTACCCGTACCGGGATACTGGGCGACACTTCTGTGCATTCATTCACCGAAGCAGGTAAAGCCATTAACATCATGATCGGAACCTTTGTACTTGCCTTTGCGTTGCCGATGTTGGTGATGTACCTGAGATCGTACAAACACATCCCGGCCATTACTAAAGAAGAGCAAACTGGCTCACGTGAATTCTGGATGTTCATTGGTGCATTGGTATTCTTCCTGTCGGCGCTTTTCATTATTGCCATCACTTCCATACCTGTGTATAACAGGATCCCTGTTATCGGCGACCTCATCAGTAAATACCGCGGAGGCAAACTCGCCATGCCCGAAGATGCAGAATTCCTCTACAACAAAGTAATGGTGCTGGTGGCGTTCATCATTGGTATATTAACGGCCATTACACAATACTTCAAATACAAAAACACGGAGAAAGGATATTTTACCAGGAAGATCGCTTTACCTACACTGGTAGCTGCAGTTATTACTACCCTGCTGGCTATCTTCTACCCGATTAATTTTTATAAGCACGGCGCCGGGTTCCTGGGTGCCATCTACATGGCTTTGTTTGCCAGCATCTATGCTGTTGTAGCCAATGCTGCTTATGTATGGGCGGGTTTAAACGGAAAACTGAAAGCAGCGGGAGGATCGGTTGCCCACTTTGGATTTGCACTGATG
>JAFDXA010000279.1 GCA_018268185.1 Bacteroidota bacterium | reverse complement strand
GATGCCTTTACGGCCGATCTCCTGGGCCAATGCCTTGGTAGCGCCGATCACGGCAGCTTTTGCTGCTGAGTAATTGGTTTGCCCAGGCAGGCCTTTCAACCCGGATAGAGATACAATATTGATGATCCTTCCATACTTTTTCATCAACATACTGTTCACAATAATGCGGGTAACATAAAAGAAACCGTGAAGACTGGTATCAATAACGCTGTTCCATTGCTCATCCTTCATCCACATCATGAGCGCATCTTCCCTGATACCTGCATTGTTCACCAGCACTTCAATTGTTTTATCGCTGTTGGCTTCCATCCATCCTGTAAGCACAGGGATCACTTCTTCTTTATTGGCAACATCGAATTTTATGATCTCAGCTGCAACGCCTTTTTCTTTCACAAGCGCTGCTGTATTGTTTGCTTCTGTTTCGTTCGATTTATAATTCACCAGGATGTTATACCCCATTTCAGCCAATTTGATGCAAACGGCCCTTCCGATACCTCTTGAACCTCCTGTTACTAATGCAAATTTCATAGATGCGGTTTTAATGCTCTGGAACCAATGGTTGTGATGTAAAATCTGACTGCTTGAAAACCCTTCTCAGGAAATCATCGACGCAGGTATGTTTCCCATTTTAAAAGAGATGACCGGGTCGGATTGTTCAAAGTATTTTTTGATCCTGTCCAGGTCTTTGTACTTAGGTTTATCCTCTATGAACTTAGGGAATATTTTCCTGATCTGGTTATAAACATTCAGTGTTTCCGTAGAAAGGCGTGGTACACATTCCAGGTAATCGATCGCCTGCAGCACGGTCATCATCTGTATACTCAGAACCTCGAAAGAGTTTTCAACCACTTTCTTGGTCATCAGCGCAGCATTGCAACCCATGCTCACAATATCCTGGTTGTCGTTGTTGTTGGGAATACTGTGCACATACATCGGGAACGACATGGTTTGATTTTCCGCTACCGTTGAAGTTGCTGTGAACTGCATACCCTGCATTCCGAAATTAAAACCAAGAATACCGTGGTTAACGAATGGCGGAAATTTCTGGTTCAGCTTTTCGTTGAGCAGGTAATTGAGTTGCCTTTCTGAAAGCATCGACAACTTGGTGATCGCCACTTTGAGTTTATCCATTTCAAGCGAAACGTAATCGCCGTGGAAATTACCTCCATGAAATATGTTGTGATTCTCGTGATCAATAACCGGGTTATCGTTCACAGAATTCAATTCATCAACCACTACTTTTTCTGCCTGGCAGATGGTATCATATATGGGGCCCAGCACCTGCGTAACGCAACGCAGCGAATAATATTCCTGCACCTTGTCTTCAAAAACCTCCTGGTTGAGGTTTTCGGGATTATACAGGTGTTCGGAGCGGCTGCGGATCATCTTGCTGTCTTTAAGAATATCCCGCAGTTGTGCCGCTATTTTATTCTGTCCCTGGTGACGCTTCACAGCATTCAGTTCAAGGGAATAGTGATCATCAAATGCTTCCACCACTTCATTGATCATGGCTGAAAGCAAAACCGACCATTCCAGTAATTTCTGTGCCTGTATGATGTTCGCCATCCCGATGCCGGTCATGGCCGAAGTTCCGTTCAATATGGCCAGGCCTTCGCGGATGTGAATGATAAGTGGTTTTATACCAAGTTGATTGAAAACTTCTGAAGTAGGGCGGATCTCACCTTCATAAATAACTTCACCTTCGCCGATAAGAACCAGGCCCAGGTGCGCCAGTTGAACGAGGTCGCCGCTCGCCCCAACCCCGCCATGCTCGAAAATGCAGGGGGTTACGTTTTTATTGATCAGGGTTGCCAGCAGCTGAACCGTATCCGGGTGAACCCCGGAATAAGCCTGCATGATGCTGTTCAACCGGGCTATCATCACTGCCTTTACCATGATCGGCGACATAAGATTGCCGCTGCCCGAACTATGGCTCCGGATAAGGTTGTATTGGAGCTGAAGCAGGTTTGATTCGCTCACCTTATATTGAGCCATAGGCCCGAAACCGGTGTTGATGCCGTAAATAAGCTTATTGGAAGAAAAACTCTTTAAAAAATTGAAATTTACCTCCACCTTTTCGAGGGCGGATTTGTCAAGCACCACCTCTTTTTCTTTAAACAGAATATCCGAAAAATCGCTTAAAGAAAGTGCTCTTTCTCCTACATGTACCATGGGCCCTATTTAATTTTACTACAAACAATTATTTGGTAAGCTGTAAAAATAGAATAAAGATTCCAATTTTAGGGGTTTTGGCTAAGTTCATTAAGGCTTCCATAGGTTCCGGCTCAACAGGAACATTGGTTAATAGCGATTAACAAAGCCACTGCACATTACTGTTTGTTTAAGGTTATATATTTACTTTTATTCTGGCAGTGCTGGCTGCTTATCATATAACATTAAAAAATTACACATGAAAAATTCCCGGATCTTACTTTTTCTTGCAGCAATGTTTTTTTTCAACCTTTTGGGCTTTTCCCAGGAAGTTGATATCACTAAGGGAGAGCTTTCATTCCTGAAAGGCGAAACAAGCATCAACATTGAGTTTACCTATGAAAAAACAAGGGTAGGTGATTTCAGTAAAGAAGAGGATTATATCAAATCCAAAAAAAATGAAATGAATATAAAGGAACCCGGGAGCGGCGACACCTGGGCAACGAAGTGGGAAGAGGATAAACTGCAGCGCTTTCCGCCAAAATTCATATTGGGATTTACCAATATCAGCGGCATGACAACCGCCAAGGATGCCAAATACACACTCATATTCAATACAAAAATGATTGAGCCGGGTTACCAGGTAGGTGTTTCCAAGAGGAATGCCGGCATTGATGGCACCATCATGATTGTGGAAACCGATGACCGCAGTAAAATACTGGCTAAGCTGGTAGTGGAACATCCCGAAGAAAATATGTGGCGTGGCGCCGCTTTTGATGCCGGCTCACGTATTGCAGATGCTTATTACCTGAGCGGGCAAAAGGTTGCAAAATTTATAAAGAAGAATATGAAATCATCTTGATATTTTTGACACGGAATTATTAACCAAAATCATTAATCAAAAAACAAAACAATGAAAACATTGAGCAAGTACATTGTAATTGTTGCACTGGCATTACTATCGGTTAATGCAAATGCACAAAAAATCAAAACTGTGGAAGGAGACCTTTCTGTTCTGAAAAATGAAACTTCCATCAACATTGAATTTACTTATGATAATATTTCAGTAGGGAAGTTTGCAAAGGAAGAAGACTACATAGAAAAGAAAAAAGCAGAATACAACGCAAAGGAACCTGGAAGGGGTGATAGCTGGGCAAAGAGTTGGGTAAACGATCGTGAAGCCAGGTATCAACCTAAGTTTATCGACTTATTTACTTCTACGAGTAATATGAGTGTGAATAAAAGTGCCAAATACACCCTTATCTTCAAAACAAAATCTATAGAACCCGGCTATAATATTGCTGGAGGGATGATGATAGGAGGCAGAAAAAATGCTTCACTGGATGCAGAGGTATGGATTGTGGAAACGGCTGACAGATCAAAAAAGATTGCTATTATTTCTGTAGATAATGCTCCCGGTGGTGTTTTTGGAGGTTATGACTATGATACCGGAACCAGGATTGCTGAATCTTATGCAATCTCCGGAAAGAAACTTGGCAAGTATATCAAATAAAGAATTCATCCATCTTATTTATATTAAAAAGCTTCCCACACAGAGGAAGCTTTTTAATAGTTGTACAATATCGCCGTACCTGTACATGCCTAAATTATTTACACAAGTTCCCGTTTGTAAGATTAGTTTCCTTTTATTTGCAACATGAGTAAGTTGACTGATAAGCTCAAACACATGAGAATTGTTCGTGCGATCGTTTACATGATCGTAGGTTTGTTCTCATACCCCGGGCTGGCCATCATCAATAAGCTCCGCATTGAAGGAACAGAAAACCTGGAGAACCTGCCAAAGAAAAATGTACTCTTTGTCAGCAATCACCAGACCTATTTTGCCGAGGTAATTGCTTTCCTGCATATTTTCTGCGCTGTTAAATGGAGAAAAAGAAACAAACTCGGCATACCCTATTACCTGCTCAATCCGTTCACCGGTGTATTCTTCGTTTCTGCTGCCGAAACCATGAAACAGAATTGGCTTACCCGTTTGTTTGAACTGGCCGGATCCATCACCGTTCGCAGAACCTGGAATGAAGGAAGTACTGAAGTAAGAAAAGGACTCGACCCTTCCGACACACGGAAAATAGACCGGGCGCTTAAATCAAGTTGGGTGATTAATTTCCCACAGGGAACAACGAAACCTTTTGCACCGGGAAGGAAAGGAACTGTTCTGCTCATAAAGCAAAATAAGCCAATCGTTATACCGATTATTATCGATGGTTTCAACAAAGCATTTGACAAAAAAGGGTTGAAGTTCGTAAAGAAAGGAACGGTCCTATCTGTAAAATTCAAAGCCCCACTGGACATCGATTATAACCAGGATAGTGATGCAATGCTGGCGAACATCATGCACGCCATTGAACAAAGCGAAGCATTTAAAAACAAGGAATAGGGAAATTACAAATGATGAACTATAAATGCTGAATTAAAGCCAAAACAAAAATTTTCAAATTACCACACTTTCACATCTCCAGATCAAACTCATTACCTCCCTCTCCTGTCAATAAATTTCACAACTTTTCTCCCGGCTTCCGGCATTTGCATCTTCTGAATTTCTTCCAGGCTAATGTATTTTACGTGCGGACTAACACGCAGTCTCGCCTGCAGGTTCGCCCTGATGGTACGATCGCACTCTTCGGTTAAACTGGATGGTACAATATAAATAAGCACTTCATCCGTACCCATCTCATTGGAATAAACTTCTGCCACATAATCCTTCACATCTTCCAGTTCATTCAGCATATCAAAAAGAGCCGGCGGGTACAAGGTTGTGCCTTTGAATTTGATCATCTGTTTTCTGCGGCCTACTACCGGCGATAACCGGGTGGTTGTTCTCCCGCAGCCACACACATCATCATGATAAATGCAGATATCCCCGGTTTTATAACGCAACAATGGCATGCCCTCAACGCCAAGCGTGGTAATGGTCACTTCTCCCGGCTCACCGGCAGTTACCGGGTTGTTGTTTTCATCAAGCATTTCAAGGATGATGAGTTCCGGCTGCATGTGGCCGCCACGGGAATGCCCGCATTCAGTAAAAGCTGTCTGCATTTCCGTTGAGGCATAGGTTGAATACAACTGGATATCCCATGCCTCGGTGATCTTCTTTCCGATGATGCTCAATGAAAAATCCGTATTGCGGATATTCTCACCAATGCATATCGCCTTCTTTACGCTGCTGCTGTTGATATCAATGCCATGTTCTTTTGCAAACTGTATGAGCTTGATGATGAATGATGGAACAGCTACAATGGCCGTTGGCTTCAGTCGCATGATTGTTTCCCATTGCAGCGACGGTACACCAGGGCCTAAGCGAATGATTCCCGCTCCTAATTTGCGCAAGCCGGAATAATATGCCATACCTGCCATAAACTGGCGGTCGAGCGTAAGCATGAGTTGGTAAATATCAGAAGCGCTGCCATCTGCGCAAACAAAAGAACTGTATTCATTGTATGCAAGCCTTTCAAGATCATTTTCGGTAAGTGCGATCATCACCGGGCTGCCTAAAGTGCCTGAAGTTGAACTGTACTCAATGATCTTTTCCTTGCTTACACAAAGAAAATCTTCATTCTGACGCTGCAGGTCTTCCTTTTGAGTAACCGGAAGCTTTCCCAGATCCGCCAAAGTTTTAATCGCTGAAGTATCTATGCCGTTATCAGCAAACATGCTTTTATAAAAAGCAGAATGTGCAGCTACATAAGCAACCAGTTCCTGCAGTTTTTTTTCCTGCATGGCTGTTATCGTATCCTTCGACTGAAAAGCTGTTCCCGGAAAAAAATTCATAAAGTTTCTATTATTACAACTGCTGAGGCAATGGTTTTAAGATGTGAAAGCGAGACCGATATTTTCCCAAGGTTTAATGAAGCTACCGTAATGGCTGTTTGTCCACTGAAAGAGATGAATGGTTTGCCCTGTTCATCATGAATGATCTCCACTTCATTGAAAGCAGTTCCATTCTTCCACCCGGTTCCGATGGCTTTAAAAAAAGCTTCCTTGGCTGCAAAGCGTGCTGCATAATGTTCAAATTTATGCGTAGCTTTTTCGCAATACCCGATCTCAGCTTCAGAAAAAACATAGCTCCTGAAGGTTTCATGGCGAAGCATTTTTTCTTCCACACGTTGTACTTCTATCATATCAATACCTACTCCATGTATCATGATCAGCGGTTTTCTATTTTTTTGATCTGTTTACGGATATGCGCTTCTTCATTCTTTGTGGCGATCTCTTTCGTTAATGCAACCTTATAAAATTCAAGCGCCCTCGTATAATTTTTCTGTTTATAACAATAATCCCCCGCCAATACATAAGCGTTGTAAAACTGCGGATCGCTGGCTACCACACTGTCTGGATTAACGTTACCGCCATCCATGATCGTTTGCTTGTAAGTCCGGAATTTAATGAACTTATTATACTCTTCAGAATAAAGGAAAGGGTCTGCAGCAATTGTTCTTGCAGAATCAATGATCTCAATATTCTTTTTCAAACCCGCCAGTGAAAAAACTTTTGCGAGGTCATAACAAACATATTGGCCCAACTGCCAGGGCGCTGTGGACACCCACACGAGTTTTTTCTTCGGTTCAAATACAATGGAGTGATGAGCGATCAGCTGGTTAACAGCTTTCTCATTGCCATCGCCTATATCACGGTTATGAACACCACGCCTGTCGCGGAGGATAGCTATTGTTTTCTGCACATTGTTCTTCCCATTCGCTTTCAGCAGTTCCATCATCCTTTCATAACGGTAAGCTGAAGCGCTTTGCTGAACCTGCTCTTTGTTCTTTGCAGTATTTATGAACTCATTACTTTGAAAATGATTCGTACAGATGATCATGTCTTTATGAGGATCGTACACATCGATATCATCCGGTGTTTTTTCTATGATCACTGCTTTATTGTCATTGGCAGATGCAACCAGGAATGATTCTGACACAAACATCTTCCTGCTTTTTGCTATGGCAAGCGCTTCGCCGATATTTTTTGCATACTGCAGTATCTCTCTTGCCACCAGGGAAACCGGTGTTGCCGAAGCGTAGGGAATAGATGATTTTGCCGCATTGATGGTAACCGAAAGCCCTTCCTCATTCATACCTGATACAGCTCCTACAAAACCGCCCCAGGTAACTGTCATGAACTTATGCCCTTTTGTTGGATTGAAAAATGCAACGATCTTTTCTTCCGAGAATTTATCTCCTACCCAAAAATCAAAATTGCGGCCGATGATCATGGTGCTGTCTTCTGAAGCATTTCCCCAGGTACCAAATGATGTGCAGCCAACAAGGGCAAGATTTTGAACAGCATGGCCGATATCATGCGCCGCATGGTAATTGAGCAGCCTTTGATAATTACTGCCGAGGTATTGAAAATCTCTGGATGCGGAAAAAGAAATACCATATATCTCGTCCTTGTATTCTTCTGATATATTTTTATCGAGGTTGCGATTGAAAAAACCGATCATGTCTTTCAGGTAATTCCTGCTAAACTTTGATGGTATCATTTTGAATATCTGTTCTCCAAAATGTTCTTCCTGCCTTACCACGAGTTCCCGGGTGAGTTTACCGTTGATGACGCCTCTTTCAAATGGATCGCCTTCAACATACAATTCATACAAACCGCTTTTGCTGTGTTTAAACCAGTTATTCTTTATGGTGAGTATGCCGTTATCCCTGAGTTCCCTGGGGCCTTTCAGACTGCTCATGTCTTTTATGGAAGGGGCATCGATGGTTGATACCATCTTCACATAAATAATAAAGCATATCAACAGCAAGATGATGATGCCGAATATCCAGCCCAGCACTTTCAGTATTTTCTTTATTCTACGCATTCCTGATCTTATCTATGATGTCTTCACTTCCCAAAAAAGCAACACAGGTTACAAGTCCGCTCATGGTTGCTCCCAAAATACCATGCAAATTAAGATTTTGGCCGGTGAGGTATAAATTGGGGATTTTGGTTCGGGCTGATATGAAGGTTTTCAACGGGTTGCTGTAATCTTTTACGATACCATACATGGAACCATCGTCGCTGCCGATATAATCCCGGTATGATAAAGGAGTAGCAACGTAATAGGTCTTGATATGACTTCTGAGCCCCGGAAATTTCTCCTGTACGCAATCGATCAGTTGTTCTGCTTTTCTTTGCTTGAATACCTCATACGATTCCCCACGGTCATGTTCATCGGCTACTGTATTGAACGTATCGGCCCATTGTTTCACTTCGTCAAAACGCATGTAAGCGAGAATGGTCATAGAATCTGCATATTCTGTTGATTTTGATGAGGCCGAAAAGAAAACAGAATAGGTCAGCGGCCAGTTCTCATCCGTATGTTCCATTAAATTCCATACATAGCCGTCTTTC
This sequence comes from Bacteroidota bacterium, assembly GCA_018268185.1. Taxonomy (GTDB): domain Bacteria; phylum Bacteroidota; class Bacteroidia; order Chitinophagales; family Chitinophagaceae; genus Ferruginibacter. Next base: position 12,687 of record JAFDXA010000279.1, on the reverse strand, counting down.
AGATAATAATAGTTGTTGCTCACATATTTGTATGAATCTTCTTTAAAAACCAGGTTCACAACAAAACCACCGATTGAATTTTCAAGATTCTTTATGCGGGAACGATAGGCCTGTTTAATGATATCCGTTTCCGTCATTTCGAGTGTACGGGAAGGATGCATATTGGAAATAAAGGAATCTGCATACATCCTTGTACCGTTAGCCAACTCAACACTGCTAACCTTCCCTTCTTCCACAATGATCTTTTTTACTTCGGCGTGCCGGATGATCTCTCCTCCATGTTCCCTGATATTCTTCACCAGCAGTTTTCCGATCTGCGAACCGCCATCAACACATTTCCAGGAACTCTCAATATAACTGTTCAATATCATCGCAGGCACATAAAAAGGTGTTTTATTTGACTGCAGCACATACAGCATACTGTTGCCGACCAGCACTGCCTGAAGTTTCTTATCATCAGTGATCGATTCAATGAATGTTCTTGTATCAATTCCCAACACAGAAGTCTTCTCATTGATATCACCTCCTGCACGCAGGTTGTACAATGGAAACTTGCTGCACACTTCTTTGATCTTATCACAATAAGCACGAATGGCTTTTTCTTCTTCCGGGAAATCTTTTAACATTCGTTCAATAAAATTCTCATACCCCTGTGCAAACACATATTGCTTGTCGTCGTTTTCGATGAGTATCTTATCAAAGCCATCCTCATCCATTTTCCGCAGCTTTAGATTGTTGATGATACCGAGATACTTAAATACCTGGTACAGGTTCTGTCCTTCCCCGAGCCCGCCGAGATAATGTACCCCTGAATCAAATATCACGCGGTCGCGTACGTAGGTCTGCAAACAACCGCCGATCTGTTTGTTCTTTTCGAGTACGCACACTTTATAACCTTCGCGACTGAGAATATCAGCGCATACAAGGCCACCCATGCCGCTGCCGATGATAATGATATCGTATTTTTTTTCGTTCACTTAGTTTTTACTTTTCAATACAAAGATCGTATTAGATGTGATTTTGGAGTCGGTGATCTCATGGCAATCCATATTCATCTCCAGAGCGATCGCCTTCACTGTTTTGCCCGACAGGAATGACAACCCTGTTGCTGCTGTTTTATTAAAAGCCAGGAATTTTGTAGAGAAAAATTCCGTAAGCTCTGTACGCTTGTGTTTTTCCTGCACATCCTTATCGCCTTCTCTTATGAGTAAGGTTCCCCCGGGGTTAAGATGTTCAATAGCTCGCCTGATCACTTTATCCTGCTGATCAGGCTGGAGGTAATGCAGCATGTCAGACAAAATAATACAATCATAATGATCAAACTGAAAAGAAGTTACATCAGCATGAAAGAAATTGATCTTTTCTGTTTTGCTGAAACAATGATTGGCCACTTCAATTTTATCTTCATCAAAATCAATGCCTGTGATATCACGTTGTACAGCAGTAAAGGCCAGCATGTACGACATGAAACCATAACCACAGCCCGCATCCAGTATCTTTCCCTGTTTCGGCACGAGTTCATGAAACAGCTGATAGTTTTTCTCCAGCCTCACTTTTACACGCATGTACCATTCCAGTATGGGCCCTTTGTACAGGTAATTGTATAAAAGCTTTTCCCTGAAGTAGGCCGGTTGTTCTATTTCAGCACGTAGTTTTTCAAACTCGGCTCTGAAATAACGGCCAATGTATTTTGCTCTTTCAACATAACCGTTTCCAAATGATGTATCATCAGCCTTAATCCGGGGCAGGTATTTTAACGTTACCTGTCCGTCTTTTAACATACTGTCTTTTTTGGTGAGCGTGTAATTTGTGCCATGGATCATAATCGGCAATATATCAGCTCCCAGTTTTTCAGCGAGGTAAAAAGCGCCTTTATGAAAACGGCCGATGGTTCCATCTTCAGAACGGGTGCCTTCGGGGAAGATCATGAAAGAATAACCATGCTTCATCCTGTCGGCAATACGATCCATGTGTTGCTCCACCTGTTCTGCCGGGAAATAATCGGCCATCCTGATCACCGGCCCGAAGAATGGTGCATTCCATTTTTTATTGTTGGTGAACATGAGAATCTTCGGGTTCAGCATCACCAATGGAACAATATCAAGAGATGACTGGTGGTTGCATATTATGATCGCCGGTTTTTCCAGGTTTTCGTTGAGCGGGTTGATGATCTTCTTTTTTACGTTGCCCATGATGTACATGAGCGACCAGGAAACTTTGGAAAGCAGTTTATGATATAACAGTTTGCCTCTTTCTTTTACCTGCAGCCTTACAAAAGTTCTGCCCAGCACGGTGAATGTTATGCTCCAATGCAGGAAATAGGAAAAGGCAAATGCAGACTTTAGGAAACTGCTGAGTGTCCAGGGAAACAATTTGCGCTGAATCCTGTTTTTGATGAGCAGGTTAAAAAAGAATGGGATCAGTATCTGCGACATGATCACCACACAAACAATGCCCACGATCGAGATCACTGCAATGGATCGAAGCGCCGGGTGTTTGGCAAAAATCAAAACACCCAATCCGGCAATGGTTGTAATCGCCGACAGCAGAATGGATGATTTGAAAGATGACAGGTTTTTCTTCCCTGTTTTATGTTCCTGCAACAGGCCATCCATGATGAACAGGCTGTAGTCATCACCCAAACCGAAGATGAGCGCCGAGATGATGATGTTGATGATATTGAATTTGATACCAAGTAATCCCATAATACCCAGTATCCAGATCCAACTAATGAACATCGGGATGAAGGACACAAGCGTAAGTTCAATGCGGCCGTACATCATCAGCAATACCACAAAAACCAGGATCGAAGTCATCACGGCTATGCTGGTGAAATCCTGGTTCACAATTTCAATAAAGCGTGACGTAAGGTATTGCTTATCGAGCACCGTAATGTTCGGGTTCTTCTCAAAACTCCGGTACACCTGTTGCCTGTTTGTTGGCGATACTTTTACCAGCGTAACAACGGTAGCTTTGCCCGGCTTTTCAGTTATATAGTCATCAAGAAAATTTTTCCTTACATCCGTCATCAGTTCTTTATCGGCCGGCTCATAATTTCGGTTGAGCAGTTCACTGAAATTATCAAATGCTGTTGCACTGAAACCAAGGGATGCGCCTTCTTTTCTGAGCGTTTGCAGCAAGGCACCTTTTTTTTCTGTTGTCCAGTATTGATTCCACCTGTTGATCCTGGCAACCTGCATCGAATCAGAAATGATCAGGGAAGAAACCCCCGAGTATTTGCGAATAATGTTTTTGTTCTGCAGGGTTTCAATGGTTGATATCATCTGCTCGTTGTTCCTGAGAGCCTCATCCAGGTTTTTTCCTTCGGCAACGAGGTATACAGATTGCAGGGCATATTGATTGATGCGGTTTAATTTCTGTTCTGAACGCTGCAGGTGTTCAGGCATGAAATTCATCTTCTGAAGATCCGGTTCAAAAGCAACGCTGCCGGAGTAATACGCCAGCGGAATCGTAAGCAGGAAAATAATAAGCACCAGGTATTTATTATATTCAGGCCTCCAGGAAGCGATCTTATCTATCCATGAAATATCACGGATGATATGATGATTCGCTCTTTCTTTCCCGGATGTGATCAGGTGTGGCAGGAAAATAAGCGAGCACAATGATGCTCCTATTAAACTGAAAGCTGCAAACAACCCCAGGTCTTTCAGCATTTCTGATTCTACAAATTCCAGGCAGAAAAAACCCCCAATAGTAGTGAGGCTCCCGATGGTGAGTGGCTTGGCCAGGTCGTTGATCAGGTCGCGTATGTTATTGGTATGCCGGTAATGATTGAAAACGTGCAGGGAATAACTTACTGCAATGCCAAGGATAACAGAACCTGTTCCCAAAGCGATCACGGATATCTGTCCCTTGATGAAATAAATGGCAGTTAGTGATAATAAGGATCCAAAAATAACGGGTACGAGTATGATCACCGGCGCTCTTTTCTTCCTGAAATAAAGGCCGAGAAAAACGATGATGAAAAGAACTGTGATACCCTGGGTGAGCATGGTATCTTTCCGCAATTGCAAAGCATTACCAACAGATACAGCTGTTGCGCCAAAATAAGTTGCTGAAACTTTATTACCCGGCTGCTGGTCGAAAGCATGAATAATGCTGTCGAGTTTTTGCAGCATCACAGAATTTTTCCCGGTATTGTTTGGCGGATATGCAGGAGTAAGAAAAAGCAGCAGGTTTTTCTGGTCTTTTGTTACTACATAATTATCATACAACTCAAAGTTTTCATCGTATTGCAGTTGCTGCAGTTTTTTCAACCCGGGCATACTGATACCAACGGGGTCTTTGCTGATCATCGACTTCAATGCGATGCCGGCAGGTGAACTGAGTGTGCGGATATCCTGTTCCAGTGTTGCCCTGATGTTCGCCGGGTTGGTAACCGAATCAATATAACGGTAATCATTTTCATTCAGGTAAATGGGCAGGTGCTCTGTAATGCTTCCATATAGGTTCATCGCCATCTCGTCATCCACCCTTGCATTTATCTTGCTTACATAGGAGCCAAGTTTCGTTTTGATGGCTTCTTCCAGTGAAGTGGCATAGGATACGAGGCTATCTGGTTCTGCAACAGTATTGCTGTCTTTCATGAACACCATCAGCACCAGCTTGTCTATGAATTTCGAGTTCTGGAAAACTTCGTTCAGCTTTTCTATTTTCCTGTCTTTGGGAAGTATCCTCGAAATATCTTCTTCAAATTTTACCTGTGAAGCAAAAAAACCGAACAACAGGAACAGCAGTACAAATACGGTATAGAAAAGCGGCTTCCGCTTTTCAAAAAAATCGTAGATGTAGTTGAATATCGCTTCCATGTTTATTGAATCTCCCCGGTAACTGCGGCTTTACGGTGAAACAGTTTCAGCAGTACAAAAGTGAGTATGCCAAACAGCAGGCCTGCAATTATAGCAAGTGAAATACTACCATAAATATATTGCTGCAGGTTTTTTTTGATGGAATCTATTGAAATGGTTTTGCTGAAATCGATCTGCATGGCGTTATGCCCCATCCAGAAAGCCCCTGCTTTATAACTCAGGAAGATCACGATGGGTATCATGGGCGGGATGCTGATGTTTGCAGCGATCACCACCAGCGGTTTATTAAGCCTGAAAAGTATGGCCAGGAAAATAGCTGTAACAAGCTGAAAGCCCCAGATGGGAACAATGCCCATAAAAACACCAAATCCAACTGAGATTGCCTTGTTCAGGTCAGAATGACTGCTGTGAAAAAGCTGCTCATGAATTTTTTGCCTGAAGTTTTTTTTTACAAAAATGCTTCTGAAGAAATCACGGGGTTTGATGTACAGAAAAGTGATAAGCACCAGGATCGTATTCAATACGCTGATGCGTGCAAAATCCTTGTATGGCCTGAAATGAGATATCCTGCTTTCCCTTGGTGCATAGTACACGGTTACCGGCACCGATAAAACTGCTATGCCTTTCCAGGCAGCTCTTACCAATACTTCAATCTCAAATTCATATTTGCGGGTGAAGAAGCGCATGTTCTTCAATGCATGTATGGGATAGAGGCGGTAACCGGATTGTGTGTCTGGACTGTTGATTCCTGTTTCCAGTTTGAACCAGAAATTGGAAAATTTATTTCCGAAGCTACTGCCTCCGGGTACAGATTCCTGGTCCATATTCCTTGCCCCGATGATAATAGCGTTGCGTTCCTGCTCCAGTTTATCAATAAATACGGGCAGGTCTTTGGCAAAATGCTGCCCGTCGGAATCAATCGTAATGGCAAAATCATAGCCTTTTGCGGCTGCATATTCAAAGGCTTTGCGAAGTGCCCAACCTTTACCCACATTTTTGGGATAGCTGATGGATTGCACAGCCGGAAATGATGCAATGATGCTGGGGGTATTGTCGGTAGAGCCGTCATTCACCACAATGATATGGCCTGTATATTCAGCAACATGGCTGATCACCGTTGCCAGGGTTTGTTCATTGTTGTAAGTCGGGATTACAACGCAGGCTTTCAGCTCCTCAAATTTCTGCCTGCATATACTCTGACCGTTCATTAAAACTTTTGATTTATTAAACAGGAAACCTGTGCAGATGTTCAAACAAAAAAGCCAGCTGCCGGGTTTTCCGCTAAAATTTATAAACCGCAAAAATAACGTAAAATAGGCTATGCGGAACCCTGCAATTAACAGCGGCTGGACTTAAAGTGCAAATACTTTCAAAGCATTTTCAGAGGTAATGGATGCCACTTCATCGAGGCTGATATTTTTTATGGCTGCTATCTTTTCCTGTACCAAGGATAAGTAACTGCATTCATTCCTTTTTCCCCGGAATGGCACCGGTGTTAGATAAGGAGCGTCAGTTTCCAGCACAATGTGCTTAAGATCGATTTGCTCAAGTACGGATGCTAGTCCGCTATTCTTATAGGTAACCACACCTCCTATGCCAAGGTAATATCCCAGTTCAATGATCCGCTGTGCATCATCTGCACTACCGCCAAAACAATGGAAAATTCCGCGGGCCTTTCCTTTGTATTCTGAAACCACATCAATGGTTTCCTGCATGGCATTGCGGGTATGAATCACGATAGGCAGATCATGCTCAATTGAAAGGTTTATCTGCCTGTGAAATGCCTCGTATTGTTGTTTGATAAATTCCTGCGACCAGTAAAAATCCAGACCAATCTCGCCAACTGCTGCAAATCTTCTTTGCTTCAGATACTGTTCAACTTCTTCCAGTTCCTCATTGAAATTTTCTTTAACGGAACATGGGTGTAAACCCATCATAGCGATACAGGCGCCCGGATATTTTTCTTCCAGTTCAAACATGAGTCCGTTTGTAGTACTATCTATGGCAGGCATGTAGAATTTTTTTAAGCCAGCCTGAAATGCCCGTTGCATAACGGTTTCAAGGTCATCTTTAAAATCTTCGAGGTAAATATGGCAATGGCTGTCGATCAACATGAACAAAATTTTTGCGGTAAAAATGACCCGGATTTTTTACAGGCAGAATATTTTTTTTCATTGCTGAAAAAAAATCAAAAATAAGAACACGAAAAATTTGGTTTATTAAAACATAGCTGTAAATTGGCGTCAGTTTTCATAGGGTACGGATTAAAAACGGGCCAGGGTTTCTACCCAGGCCCATTTTATTTTAAGGAGCTGCAACGATCTTTTCGAATGAAAACCCAAGCCTGCTGTAATGTTCAAGCGTTCTTGGAAGTGCATAGCGCAAACGTTCTTCTGCTTTTTCACTGTCGTGAAATACAACTATCGAACCGGGTTTACATTTACCTTCAATATGCTTCCAGCATTTTTCTCCGGAAATGGCTGTATCAAAATCTCCACTCAATACACTCCACATTACTGTTTTTAATTTGAACCGCTGCTGCTCAAGCCGTGCAAGCTGAAACTTTGTTATCCTGCCGTAGGGCGGCCTGTAGAGATCACTGTCGATGTATTTTTTTGCCTCGGCAATATCATTGAGATAAACAGCATCTTCCGTTTTCCAACCGTTGTAATGATTAAAACTGTGGTTTCCTACTGCATGTCCTTCATCCAGGATCCGGCTGTACATGACAGGATTGGCCAATACATTTTTACCAATGCAGAAGAAAGTTGCTTTTGCATTGTATTTCTTCAGTTCATCCAGTACAAACCCAGTGATGGCAGGATGAGGGCCATCATCAAAACTCAGGTATATTTTTTTGTCGGTACTGGACATCGACCAGATACAGGATGGGTACCATGCTTTCAACCACCAGGGAGTTTTGACCAGGTAAAACATGCAGCAATTTAATACTAATGGATTTCACAGGAGAAACAAAAAGGCCGCCGGGGAAACCAGCAGCCTTTATATATAAGAAGATCAAGACAAATTAATAAGGAAGAATGTAAGTCCTTGTTACTCCGTTGGCACCTGTCCAAACAAGTTTGTAATAGAATACCCCGGCAGGGCAGGTTGTTGGTGCTCCTGTAACATCAAGACCAAACGTTACAACAACTGTAGCAAGTAATCTTGAGTGAGTTACCTGTCCGCTCACCAACCTGAAATTACAATCCTGGCGGATGGTCATTGGTTCAGTAATGGCAGTTACAAATGCATCACCGAAACGATTTGTTCCCCATTCAGAGATACCGGTTATAGAACCTTCTGTATGTGTACCAATGGTTCTGATAACGATTCCATTATCATAAGTGAAAGTCCTTTTCTTGGCTACCTGCCATGAGCGTGTTGAACCGTTATCGAAGGTAACATTCATGCCTGTGCTGCTGATCTCGTGAACGATGGTACCGAGTGAAGAAAGTTGTGCGAGTCTTCCCCCAGTAACATTTTTTACGATGTGATTTCCGTTGATGGTAATACTCTTATTGTCGCTCAGCCTGGTAATCTTAAGATTCTGGAAAGTGGCTGTTAAAGTAGCGCCTGGCATTACCCAGCGTTGGCCCAAAGGCATGGTAAGTACAACCACACCGGTACGTGTGCGTGTACCGCTGCAATTGGTTCCATTGTAAGTAATGGTAACCCTCCTGTCTGTAGCAGTAGAGTCCAGCACTACTGTAGCATCGCAGGGAAGCATCAGCGTACTTTGCTCACGACCCGAAAAAGCAGGGAAACTTTCGATGGCTGCATCCGCATCATTCATTGCCGCATCAGATTCATTGGAGAAACGAGACTGGTCGTCGGAATGTGTGGTCAGCTGTGAAGAATTGTCGGAAGTAGTATCGTCAGACTTCTTACAACTTGTAAAAGTTACGGAGCCGGCGATAACGGTGAATAACAGGAACCGGAATGTCTTTTTCATAATTTTCTTAATTTTTGTTTAAATATGGTAGATAGATGCAAAGAATCGTTAAAGGTTTAATCTACCGTATCATTTTTTTTAAAAATAAGGAGACTCCGTACACAAACGGTATTTTACAAGTCTTTATTATTACCCTCTTTAACAAGTTAACTGATCCTTAACTTTGTGGCATGACAAGAAAAGTAAGGGTTCGTTTTGCCCCTAGTCCCACCGGAGGCCTCCACCTGGGAGGCGTTCGCACGGTGTTATACAACTACTTATATGCCCGCAGGCACGGCGGCGACTTCGTACTGAGGATCGAGGATACCGACCAGACCCGCTTTGTGGAGGGCGCCGAAGCGTACATTTTCAACTGCCTCGACTGGTGTGGATTGACCCCGGATGAAAGCCCGGTGAAAGGTGGCCCCTTTCCACCCTATCGCCAAAGCGAACGAAAAGCCCTGTATAGGGAATATGCGGATAAGCTCATAAAGAACGGGCAGGCTTATTACGCTTTTGATACCTCTGCGGAACTTGAAGCCATGCGTGAAAAACTCAAAGCTGCCGGTAGCCATAGCTTACAATATGACCACCGGAGCCGCATGAACATGAAAAACTCCCTATCCCTTCCGGCAGAAGAAACCCAAAAACTCCTGGATGACGGCACGCCTCACGTGATCCGGATCAAAATCAACCCGGGAGAAACCATCAGTTTCACCGATCTTATCCGTGGTGACCTGAGTTTTGATACCGGCAATTCCGATGATAAAGTATTAGTAAAGGCGGATGGGATGCCTACTTACCACCTTGCTGTAGTGGTGGACGACTATTTAATGCAAATCAGTCACGCTTTCAGGGGTGAAGAATGGCTCCCGAGTGCTCCTGTACATATATTATTGTGGAAATACCTGTTCGGATTGGATGCCATGCCGCAATGGGCTCACTTGCCATTGATCTTAAAACCCGATGGCAACGGTAAACTGAGTAAAAGGGATGGCGATCGTCTGGGCTTCCCGGTTTACGCCATGGATTGGAAAGATCCCAACAGTGGGGAACTTACAAAAGGCTTTAAAGAGATCGGTTTTTTACCAGAGGCTTTTATCAACCTGCTGGCATTATTGGGCTGGAATGACGGTACCGAACAGGAAGTATTCAGCCTAGAAGAACTGGTTGATAAATTTTCCATCGACCGGGTTCATAAAGGCGGCGCTAAGTTTGATTTTGAAAAGGCCAAATGGTTCAACCATGAGTGGATCAAAAGGTCATCGGCCGCAAGACTGGCACCACTGGTAAAAGAAACACTGGAGGCAAATAACATCAGCAATATAGAAGAAGATTACCTGTACAAAGTAATAGACCTGGTGAAAGACCGCTGTACACTGGTACCTGATTTCTATACACAGTCATCATTCCTTTTTGAAAGGCCTGCTTCTTATGATGAGGCATCCATCAAACCGAAATGGGATGACGCCAAAAGAGATTATTTTAAAACGCTGGCCGATACTTTCAGGTCGTCAACTGGATTTTCAGTTGAGCAGATCGAACAACAGTTCAAACAACTGGCCACGGAAAAAAATATCAAAGTGGGTGAGCTTCAGATGATCTTCAGGATTATGCTGGTGGGCAGCAAAATGGGGCCCGGTGTTTTTGTGATCGCAGAAATGATCGGCAAAGAAGAAACCGTTGGAAGAATAGAAAAAGTACTTTCAATACTTTAAACAAAACCGGGAAATCATCGTCAAAGCAAAAACTGTTATTATGAGATCATTGCTGGCCTGTATTTCTTTACTATACATAGTTTCCTGTTCAAAGTCGGGAGGAGACCCGGTTCCGGTTGATCCCACACCCACTACCGACAGTTTCACTGTAACCATCAACAATGGTTATGGTTCCGGTACATACAAAACCGGCGATACGGTTCATATTTTCAGCGCTGCTTATACCGATAACCAGTTGTTTGATAAATGGACCGGCGATGTATCATTGCTGAATGCTCCCAATGAATGGCATACCTGGTTCATTATGCCCGGTAACAATATCAATATTACCGGGGCTTTGAAAAACATAACCGCTTTCACTTTGCAGTTTGAACAGATCCGTGGCCGTGACAGACTGAAACCTGTTTACTATTATTTCCCTGCGGGACATAAGGGGATTGTTTATCTACTCCATGGAACAGGAGGTAATGCGCAAAATGTAGCCAGCAGTTATGAACTTAAGCAAATGGCCAAAGACCTCGTAAATGATGGCTTCGCAGTGATCATCACAGAAGCAGAAGAAGCAACTACCGGTATAGATGCAAATGGTGATGGAAAACTGAGATGGGCAACCTATCCAATAGATACTTTGAATAATGTTGATTATGTAAACATCCGTAACATAACCGATACATTTTACAACCGCGGCACTACCAATCGTTCAAAACCCCGTTACTCGGTTGGCATGAGTAATGGTGGCGCTTTCTCTTCCACACTTTCTTACGCTTACAGCTTCAAAGCGGGGGTAAGTTATTGTGCACAGATGAACAACCTGCTTGCACAAACATCTTTAATTCCATTCCAGTTTTGCATGGCAAGGTTTGATAACAACGAAAATGTTGGACCCACAGGCAACGCAAATGCTTTGGAAAATTTCAACACGCTTACCAGCCGAGGCGTTTGCAGTAAATATTTTATCAAGGAAAGAGCCCCCTTATATCCCGAACGATTTGCAAGAAGGGGCGATATCAGCATTGCAAAATCACAGGCTGTTTTCAATGAATTGAAAAATCTTGGTTTCCTTGATAACAGGAAATATTTCATCGGCTATTCATCGGCCCTGGTAACAGCTTACCAGGTTTCTCCTGCATCATTTCCTGAAATCAGCAGCCTCACGCTTACCCAGGTAGCATTTATGCTGGAACAAATAGACCTTTCCGTTTCTGATCACCAGATGTACAGTGATTACAACAGGGCCACACTCAGGTTCCTGAATCAGCAATGCCTCTGATTGCCTTGGGTTATGGCATGCGGCTATTTATTCAGGGTATTGCTTATTTTCGCAACTCAACGGTATAAGTATGAACAGACCCATCAGAGTTTTGGTTGCCAAAGTTGGATTGGATGGCCATGATCGTGGCGCCAAGGTTATTGCCACAGCACTGCGTGATGCAGGAATGGAAGTGATCTATACCGGGTTAAGGCAAACACCTGAAATGGTGGTGAATGCTGCTTTGCAGGAAGACGTTGATGCGATCGGCATCAGTATTTTAAGTGGTGCTCACAATACTGTTTTCCCCAGGATCATTGCTCTTATGAAAGAAAAAGACATGAATGATGTATTGCTCACAGGCGGAGGCATCATTCCTGAAGATGATATGAGATCACTCAATGAAATGGGCGTGGGAAAATTATTCGCTCCCGGCACCAGCACATCAGATATTGCAGGTTATATCAAAGAATGGGTACAGGAAAACCGCAAGTTTTAATACAGCCGTTTGCATCTGCAAGGAATAAATTCATTTGTTCCCAACCTTCAGTTTCTACTTCAACGATTGCATAACTTCTTCTTTTCTTCGCCTGCTCACTTCCACCCTGCTGTTATCTTTTAAAACGGCAAACCCGTCGTGGTCGATAAATGAAATGAACTTCTTGTTTACGAGGTGACTTTTATGTGTGCGGATGAACTGGTGTGGGGTAAGTAAAGCATCATATTCGCCCAATGTTTTTGAGATCAGGTAAGTTTTGTTTGCAGTTGTAAAGAATCGTGTGTAATTGCCGATTGATTCGCAACGTACGATCTCGTTGGGATAAAGAAAATGAACTCCGTCTTTGGTAGGAAGCGCCAGTCTGAACTCTTCAGAAGAAGGCGCCTGTATGTTGAGCATGATATTCTTCAGCAATTCATATTGCTGTTTGAGATCATCAGAAGACTGAAGGAACCTGT
>JAFDXA010000278.1 GCA_018268185.1 Bacteroidota bacterium | reverse complement strand
GCTTCTCCTGGTAATTCTTTTTTCCTTGCATACATCAAATTACTAAACTACGCTTTGAAAAAATAAAACAGATATTCACAGAGTGTAAGTTGTGCAACAGCCACTCAAGAAAAAAGTGGAATACAAGCAAGCCCTTCCTGAAGGCTTTTACTTGAAATAGAGGCTCAGTAATCATTCAAACGGAATCTGATTATTTTAACCGGACAACAGTGATTCTCACATCCTCAAATTATCACATTTCCAAATTATCACATTCTGCAACGATCAGAATTTATTCTTCCACATCATACTCTCAACCGGTTTGTTTGGCTGGCCGCTGTATTTGGCGTTTTGTTTCTGGTTGTATTTTATTTCGATCTCACCTTCAACAGGGAAATAGATCAGTTGCCCTATCGGCATCCCGGCATAAACCCTTACCGGTTGTTTAACTGATATCTCGAGGGTCCAGTTTCCGCAGAAACCAACATCACCCTTGCCGGCTGTTGCATGAATATCAATACCCAGTCTGCCCGTTGATGACTTGCCTTCCAGGAATGGAACATGTGCATGTGTTTCCGTGTATTCAGCTGTTACCCCGAGGTAAAATACCTGTGGGTGCAATACAATACCTTCTTCAGGAATTTCAAAATGCCTGATGGTATTGTGTTTTTTGGCATCGAGTTCTATGTTCTCGTACATCGCAAGGTGTTTGCCAAGGTGAACATCATAACTATTACTTCCGAGGCATTCACGTTTATAAGGTTCAATCTTTATTGTTCCTTTGTCAATTTCTTCGAGGATTCTTTTATCACTTAATATCATTTCTAAAATCGTTATTCGTTAATTTGTAAAAATAAAATATTCAAAATTTAATCATTCAGCCTCTTCCGCGATATGCCACTGGTTTATCAACAAAATATCAACGAAACAACACGCCTGGGTGTATGGCATATTGCAGAAGCAGAAAGTTTTTTTCTAGAAACGGTAGTGCTCACCGGCTCTATAACACATCCTCACAAAAGGCTTCAGCACCTGGCGGGTCGTTACCTGCTCACCGTATTGTTTGAAGATTTTCCACTTCACCTGATTGAGATAGCAGATACACGCAAACCTTTTATTGCAGATGAAACCTATCATTTTTCCATTTCGCATTGCGGAGATTATGCCGCTGCCATTGTGAGCAGCAACTGCAGGGTGGGAGTGGATATTGAAGTGGTGTCTGATAAAACAGGCCGGCTGAAAGACAAATACCTCACAGACCAGGAACAGTCATTGTTTGATGATCATACCCCGGTATCTGCATCACAGTTTTATACACTCATGTGGAGCATCAAGGAATCGATGTTCAAATGGTATGGACTCGGTGCTGTTGATTTTAAAAAGCACCTCGAGGTAAAAAGGCTATTGTTCGATGCAAATGAATTCAAGGCCAACTGTAATTTCAATAAAGATATTCCCAGGGAATTAAACATTCACGGGCTGCATTTTAATAATAACTTTTTGAGCTGGGTGCTGAGCCGGGGATGATCAGTGGTTCTGCATTTATTGTTTCAGGCCGATCTCCACATGCCAGTCGCTGCCACTGTACACTTTATAGCTGTTTGAAAAACTTCCCATGTTTAATGCGAAAGAAACCTGCAAGAGGCTATTGAGGTAAAGCAATGGCTTGCCCTTTGCAACGGCACCGAATGTGGCCGAGTAGGGCATGGTACCTTCATACACTTTTGTTTTGTTGTGGAATATTTTTACGCTGAAAATATTGCCGATGGCAGGATTGAGTTGTTTGAAAAGTTCAGCAGGGATGTTGGTCCAGATATTTCCGTACTGCACATCCAGGATTGAAATGGTTCCCTTTATTGTTCTGCCATTTATTTCAGCTTGCTGATATGGTATATTCACAACTTCATTCGGCAGCAGTTTACCAACATGGTCAAAGTTGATCGTTCCCGATGCAAGCCGGGCAGCGGTATAGGCATACACGTCTCTTCCATGAAAGGTGTAGGATTTTTCTGAACCTCTTCTCCTGTTAACAGCTTCATCAATTTCCCTGATGGCTTCGATACCTTCGGAAGCTGCGATCAGCGTAAGGGTTCCGTTATCAGGCGTAACAATAAAATGACCTGCCTTTGTTTTGAGTACAACAGATTTCCGTTCTGTACCAACTCCCGGATCTACTACCGAAACAAACACCGTACCTGCGGGCCAGTACATTACCGTTTGTTCCAGGCGGTAAGCAGCTTCCCAGATATTGTATGCCGGTATCTCATGGGTGAGATCGAAAAGTTTCAGGCTGCTGTCTACACCCATGGCAACGCCTTTCATGGCAGATACGGCTCCGTCTTTCAATCCAAAATCAGATTGAAAAACAACAATTTTATTCTGTGCAATTGATGTGAACTGAAATGCCAGTATGAGGCTACAGAGAATGCTGTGCAGGAAATATTTTTTCATGAAATAAAGTTATGATTTACTGCGGGCATAAAAAAAGAGGCCCGGAAACCCAGGCCTCTTTGTATTCAGGAAGAAACTGATTAGAAATTGAACGCAAGTTTTGCGAACAGCTTGCGGCCGTTGAAGCCCATCTGAACAGATTCCCATGGGCCGCCTGCTTCGTTATCGAAAGCTTCGTAACGTGCATTTTTTACGGCAGCGAAATCAGGATGAACATTGGCAATATTATCAGCGCCAACATAAATGCTGATGCCTTTGTAGATCTTATAAGAAACATACAGGTCGGTTGTGAGTTTACCCCTGTAGATGAATTCTTCTTTTACTACATGAACGCCATCGCTGTATCCATCGATATCAACATAAGGATCGATACCTGTAAAGCTTCCTGAAATGGCAGGATCGCCGGGGCCACCTGTACCTGCGGCGCTGGCAAGTCCTGTCCAGCCAAAACCAAGCGATTTCATTTTTCCGAAATAGTTGAGGTTGATACCAACACCTAAATTTCCAATGCTGTAATTCAGGCTCAATGTTCCTTTGGCCTGTGGCGCTGATGCCAGCAGGAAGGCTTCTTCCCTGTCGCTGAAGAAAGTTTTGCGATGACGGTAGCTGTCATCCAAAGCAACCGGAACATGAACATCATCAACTTTCATTTTCTGGAAGTTTCCTGCAAGCAGTGCTTTGAAATTTCCTTTCTTTCCAACTTTTGTTGAATAATCAAGCACCACATCAACACCGAAATTGGTTGTGTTAACGGCATTGTCGAAGAACTGTGCTGTTTGCACACCCAGGCCATTCAGTTGAGAAGTAAAGGCTGCAGGCAAGGTTGCGTCTGATGCATCAAACAATCCTGACAATACGATCCTGTCTTTGATCTTGATCATATAACCATCCAGTGTGAAAGTCAAACCTTTCATTACTTTCCAGGCAAAACCAAGGCTGGCGTTGATCGACTTTTCTTCTTTAAGATCCGGGATACCTGCAGCTTTGGTAATGGCATCGCCGTTGCGTGCTATACGTGATTGAACAAGTTGTCCGCCGCTGAATGAAGTGAGTGTATTGCTGAAGTTGATCTGTTGCAGTGAAGGAGCCCTGAAGCCTGAACTTGCAGAAGCCCTGATGTTGAAATTGTCTGCAACTTTGTAACGGGTTGCAAATTTGTAAGTGAGGAGTGATCCGAAATCAGAATAGTTTTCGAAACGGAGAGCCGCTTCTACAAGCCATTTTTTGGTAACGTTCAATTCTCCATCAGCATAGAAGCTGAATGAATGTCTTTTTGCGTGGATCGTATCGGCCGGACTGAAACCCGGGAAACCCTGTGAGCCAGGAGCCTGGTCGAATGCATTGGGATAGCCTTTCCAGGAAGCTTCTTCTCCCATGTCGATCCTGTATTTTTCATGACGGTATTCAGCGCCAAGTCCAACATTCAACCCCTGCAATACCATTTTGAAATCTTTGTTAAGATCGATATTCACTGTGCTCTGGCGGAACCTGAATCCACCATCATAGAAATTGTTTTTAGTGATATTGCCGATCAAAGAAGCGTTGAATGTTTTATCTCCATAATACTGAAAATCATTTTTACCGGTAGTGTAGCTGATATCCCAGTTCCACCTGCAATGTGTTTGTCCTTTGAATCCCGCTGAAACAGAAGCATCGTTGATATCTGTTACGATATGAGGATTGTAAAAGATCTCTCCATCAGAAGATTTGCGCATGATGCCCGGTACAAAAATGGGCGTGCCGTTTACGTCAACAGGGAACCTGTCGGGCCTTGCACTCAGGTTACGGGTATAAGCAAATGCATCAGATGCTTTGTGATTGTAGCCACCGAATGAATAGAAAACAGTTTTAGTGTCTTTACCCAACGGCAATTCCATATTGTACATAGCTCCGTCTGTTTGTACAGAACCATCGCCAAATGCACGGCGGCTGCTGTTCAAAGGCAATGCTTTTGAATTCGTTTGTACATTGGTATCAGGAACCTGCCTGTAGGTTTTACCTGTTTTCAGGTAATCAAAAGAAAGGTTGATGAAACCTCCGTTGTGGCCGATTGCAAAACCATTGTTTACTGAGAAGTTGAATGTTTGTCCATCAATATCTTTTCCTGTATAATATTGTGTAGGATCATAAGCCCTGTTGGCATTGTATTTTGTATCGTAATAGCCACTCCAGCCTGTATTGATGCTCCACTTGTTGATGTCTTTTTTGAGAACGATGTTGATCACACCGGCCATGGCATCACTACCGTATTGTGCAGAAGCTCCATCGCGGAGT
Source organism: Bacteroidota bacterium (assembly GCA_018268185.1). Lineage (GTDB taxonomy): Bacteria > Bacteroidota > Bacteroidia > Chitinophagales > Chitinophagaceae > Ferruginibacter. Next base: position 3,909 of record JAFDXA010000278.1, on the reverse strand, counting down.
ATCTCGATCCTGTCAACTATTGATTGCGGAAGTGCATTCAGATCCGCACCGGAGTTGCCACGTCCTCTTGAACCAAAGAGGCCCACAAAGGCTGTCTGGTGGCGGCGTTTGCCGTTGATCAGCACCAGTGTTTGATCCGGACCAAGGCCCCTCAGTGTTCCGAGGTCAAGGTGATCGGCGCCATCGGCACCACTTTGTTTGTTGTAGTTGAACGATGGGGCAGCCATGTTGAGCACGGAAGTCATGTCCATTTTAGCAGAAGAGATACCAACCTGGTTGATCTTGATCACATCAACCGGTACGGCCGTTTCTGTTTTGGCCCTTCCGCCGCTACGGCTTCCCACCACAACGATATCGCCAAGGTCAACAGAACTTGGCTCCAGCATTACTACAATAGTAGCAGAGCCTGAAAGCTTTACTGATTGAGGTTTGTAGCCGACACAACTTATGTCAACCGTTGAATTGGCCGGGGCCTGGATGCTGATCATACCATCGGAATTGGCTGATGCACCTTTGCCGCTTCCCCTCACCGTGGCTGAAGCATTTGTTACCGGGTTGCCGGTTTTGGAATCTGAAACTTTGATGCTGAAGTTCTGCGCCTGAAGCAGGTAACTGCTCATTACCAGGCACAACAATAACATGAGTTTTCTCATACGAAATTTAGTTTGGTTAGTAATTTAATTCAAATGCAATACGTGAATTTAAAGAAATTATCAGAAACGGACCGCAGGATAGTACAGCCGGATAATAGATATGGGGTGCCGGGGGCTGGATGGGGAGATCTGGATGCTGGATACTGGTAACTGATGATCAATAACGGAAAGGTTTATTCATTTGTCGGGAGGAACTTACTGGCCTGTTTTCAATGGATCCTGGTTGAGGATATCACGCAGCGCTTCGTATAATTCGGGGTACCTGTAATTAAGATCGGCGGGGCGTTCAAAAAATATCTCTACACTTTCGGCCCAGAATTCCTGGAAATTTCGCATGGCATATCTTGAATAAAGATCGGCGCCGGGAAGCAGTTCGTTTTGGTATGCCTTGTTACCGCAATCATCAAACCTCGAAAAATCAGCTACAAAATCTGCATCAACCTGGTTGCCTGTTGAAAAATTCTGAAAGTGATAGGCGTGTGCCAGTTCATGCAGACCAACATTCTGGCCGTCTGCCGGGGATTGAAATCCTTCCAGGAAATGTTTCCATGATATGTTGATGCAGTTGTCTGAAACATTGCCTTCAAGGAATCGTATGCTTGGTTCTGTAGCTATGAATTCCTGCGGAAAAATATGAATGTTCGGAAAGTCGGGCAGCAGGTATTTGTCGAGCCCGAAACTAAGTTGAATAGCCGCGGCGCTGATCAGCACAGGCATTTCCTTGAACCCGCTTTTATCGTGTATGTAAAAATTTTTACGGCTCATGAATTTTTTCAGGCGATACAGGAACTTTTCTTTATCAGCTGCCGGGAGGGCAACATAATAGCGGCTTCGCCTGTTCAGCATTTTGATGATATCTTCATCGGCTATATTCAGTTCATGGCCGGGGTATACCAGGCAATCCGGTGTTGATGGGGCAGGGTTGCTTTGGTTTTCTACAATATCATAATCTGCTTCGTTGTTAACCAATGAGCCGAAAGCAACAAAGCTCCGGCTGCGGCCATCACGTATGCGGATGATGATCCAGATCAGGGCAAGGATGCCTACAGTATAAAAGAAAGGACCATAGTCGTCCATGAAACTATGCTTCTTTTCAAACCGCTGGTCTTTGGTAAGTTCAAACAGGGTTCCCTTTACGTCGTCGGGCAATGTATCCCATCCGTTCGGTAATACAACGTATTTATCGGGGTTGTCGCTGAAGTAAACGGTATCCTGCGGCATGGTAAGAATTAGTTTTCAATGAGGGGATCGTTTTCGTCATTGTCTCCTTCCAGCAAAGGTATGTCTGCAACAGAAGCTCCTGCAATGCCTTTAACAGAACCATACATGCCGCTGGTGCTGATGAGTACTTTTTCAAGTTGCTTTTCTCTTTCTTTCCAGATTTTTTCCATCTGTATCCTTTCTTTCATGATGCCCTGTTTCATCGCCATAAAGCCTTCTACGATGGCTTCTACCTGTCCTTTGAATTCATTCCCGGTAAGATAATTGTACAGCATTTCCATTTTATCTCCTTTGCCTTCCTGTGCTTTCAGCGCTTCGTGTATCCTGATGATGCTGCTGCGAAGCAGGTGCGCTACACTTGATACTTCTCCGAAATTGCAGATCCAGATGCCGTCTTTTTCCCCGAATTTTTCCATGTCTTTGGGAAATACCTGTGAAACAAGTATGGCAACATCGGCACCGCTGTGGCGTTTGTCTGATTTCAGTTTCTCGATCCAGTTATTGCTCCAGCCCTTGGTTCTTTTGCTTTCATAGATGATCTTGCCGCAAACAATACCGGCGCTGTTACGAACCACCTGGATGCAGTCGGCGCCTTCCACACCTTTGCCAACTTCTTCGATGGCATCAAAAGGAAAATATTCTTTCAGAATTTCTTCCAGTAATATTTCCTGGCTTTCGCCCTGGAGCTGCATGCTTCCCTGTTCGCTTTTTCTTTTGAGTTCTTCTATCAGTTTCTGCTGCTGCTCCATCTGGAGTTTGTATTCTTTTGTTTTCAGGTCGAACAATTCCTGTTCTCTTTTGATAACGCCGTCTTCGATCTCTTTTCTTTTTTCGAGGAATCTTTTTTCCAGTTCAATCTCAAAGTTCTTCTGCTTTTCCTCGAGGCTTGTTTTTTCCCGCAGCAGGTCGAGCTCTTTTTTCTGCAATTGCTGTACCTGCTGTGTTTTAATGGCTGCTTCTTCTTTGAGCGATTGTAATTGGGAAACTGTTTCTTCTGTAGCTTTTTTTACGGCATCATTTACCAATTGATTTTTCTGTGCTTCCAGTTCTTTTTCTTTTTTCTTCTGCCAGTCCATCATTTCCGCCCGCAGTTCTTTTTTTACGTCGTTGCGCAGGCTTTCATTCAGTTCAAACTGGTGCCCGCAATTGGGGCATGTTATTTCGTTTGCCATCTACACTGATTATTGAGGGTACAAATTAATCAATAAAAGATTGTGAAGCCGGGATCGAATATTGAACAAGGGAACTTTTTAGGGAACACACCGGGTTAAATATAAAAAATCGAGGAAAATAAAACCGGGAGCATTTACTCCCGGTTTGTGCGGCAAAGGAGATTCGAACTCCCACACCCTTTCGGGCGCTACCACCTCAAAGTAGTGCGTCTACCAATTTCGCCATCGCCGCATTTTTTTGAGAACGCAAATGTAGGAATATTTAAGAAATAATAGTAGGGAATTTGGCGTGTTTTATGAACGGAACTACAATATTTAATAGCACAACATGTTATAATATATATAGTGCAACTCATTTTCTTAAAATGATCCTGAAAGTAGTTCCCTTGCCCAACTCACTCTGTTTTACAAATAATTCTCCCTTGTGATATTGTTCTATGATCCGCTTGCTCAGGGAAAGCCCCAGGCCCCAACCGCGTTTTTTGGTTGTGAAGCCGGGTTTGAAAACGTTCGGAATATTTTTTTTGCTGATGCCCTTGCCGGTATCCGTTACATCCACAATTACCTGGGCTGCTTCATTTTTTATAGAAATGCTGATATTACCGTGTCCTTCCATGGCATCCAGTGCATTCTTCAACAGGTTTTCTATTACCCAGTCGAAAAGCGGCGCATTGATCAGCGCCATTACTTCATCGGGATCATTTTGCTGAATACTGAAATTCACTTTCAAAGGTGCCCTGCGTTTAATATAAGCCACCATGCTCTCGATCTGCTTATTGAGATTGGTTTCCTGTAACTGCGGCGTACTGCCGATCTTACCAAACCTGTCGCTCACCAGTTTAAGCCTTTCAACATCTTTGCTT
>JAFDXA010000277.1 GCA_018268185.1 Bacteroidota bacterium | reverse complement strand
TTGGAAAGTGATTTGGTAGCAGCAGCAAACCAGAGCGCTATTACACCTGGATTCAATGTATTTATAAGATACCCTGTGATAAAAAGGCGTGCATGCGTTGCATTCCCGATCTTAACACCCTGGTCAAGCTCTTCTTTGGTATGATATTTTTTAAAGAAGAGGTAAAAGATACCAAGTCCTATCAGCAAAATTCCCCCCGCAATACCGATGGGCTTTTTGTGTGTGATCAGACTATCGAAGAAGCCACTGAAAGCATTGGCTGTTACAACCCAGAAAACATCGCTGAGCCAAACACCCGCTATAAAATAAAACGCGCTGGCCAACCCATAGTTGATCCTTAATTTAATGATGGTGAAAATAACGGGGCCTACAGAAAATATCAATGCCAGTCCAAGCAACAATCCGGAAATAATGGCATCGGTCATTCAATAATTTTTGCTGTACAATGAATGGGATGGATCAACTTATCTTTTCCTTTTCCAGGAAATTCTGCCAGTCTTCGAGAGCCTTGCCTTTCAAAACCCTCGGGAATTTGTGCTGTCCGCCTACCTTACCACGGGCATTCATAAAATTCATGAAAATACTTTCGGGCAATACTTCAACTTCTATACTTTTCAGGGCATGCCTTCTTTCCACTTCATAGTCATCGTTCAGCGACTTCAGGCTTTCATCAATGAGATGGGCCAGTTCTGTGGCATTCACTTTATCATCGGTAGCAATGAACCATTTATGTGCAAAGAAGTTTCCGAAGGGTAAGCCGGCTACAGTAAACTCAGGAATAAAAATATTCAGTTCTTCACTGGCCATTTCGATGGCCTTGTTCATATTGTCAACGCTCAGGTGTTCTCCAACCAGGCTGAGGAAATGTTTGGTTCTGCCGGTGATAATGATCTCATTCTTTTCCCTGTCAACCAGCCGCACGGTATCTCCGATTGCATAACGCCAGGCTCCTGCGTTGGTGCTGATGAGGATCGCATAATCCCTGTTCTCTTCTATTTCATGGATCATATATGATTCATGTTCTTCATGCATATTCCCATCGCTGTCGAAATTCTTATCATCAAAAGGCACGAATTCAAAGAAGATATTATTGTTCAGGGCCAACTGCATGCCACGGGCATCCTGCCTGCTCTGGTAAGCCAGGAATCCTTCGCTGGCCAGGTAGGTTTCAATATAAGTGATCGGTTTGCCAAGCAGTTTTGTAAAACCTTTTTTATAAGGTTCCATAGCAACGCCGCCATGAACGTAAAAGGCAAGATTCGGCCACAATTCATGAATATTGTTCAGCTTATAGCGCTCAATGATTTTCTCTATGCACAACTGTAACCAGGCTGGAACACCTACAATAAAACCAATATCCCAGTTCGGTGCATTTTCAACCACTTCTTCCAGCTTTTTGGCCCAGTCTCTCTCCCGGGCAATTTTTTTACCCGGTTTGTACAAGCCAAGTCCCTGGAACCAGAAGGGAATATTTTTCTGCTGAATACCGCTCAGGTCGCCGGCATAGTAGGTAGGGCCTTTTTGTAATTGGGTACTTCCGCCCAACATCAGCCAACCTTTTCCAATGGCGCTTTTGGGAACATCTTCGTAACGGGCCAGGCTGAGCAGTTGTCTTACGCTGGTAATGGTATTGCTCCTGATGAGGTCTTTGGTAACAGGTATGTATTTACTGGCCGCTTCGCTGGTACCGCTGCTAAGGGCGAAATATTTGATCACGCCGGGCCAGCACACATCCGGAACGCCTTCCTGTGCCTTGTACCACCATTCTTTATATATCTTATTATAATTATAGGTAGGAACCTGTTGCTGAAATTTTTTCCCGGGATGCCTGCTCATCAGGATCTCATCAAACTTATACAACTGCCCGAACTGGGTAAACCTCGCCTTGCGTAACAGCTTCTTCAACACTTTTATCTGCTGTCGCCTGGCATCACTTACGGGCAGGTTAAGTGCCCGTGCAATCCCCTTAGGAAGTTTTATTTCAATCAGTGGCATTAACGAGGGTTATTGGGAATAAGGCAAATATAATATTATTGAATCGCTAAAGCTTAACTAAAATTGATCAATTTGATATTTTACAGGTCGAACGGGGCCTGCCCTAATTTTACTGTCGGCCATTTTCACATTAAAAAAATGGTTACGTTTGTCGCCTAAAAAAGTTCTATTATGAAGAAATTATTTTTATCGATTGTTTTTGCTGCAAGCCTTTTTAAAGCCAGTGCTGATGAAGGCATGTGGTTGCCGATGTTGCTGGGCCAGCAGGTTTACAACGACATGGTAAAAAGGGGATTGAAACTTACCAAAGACCAATTGTATTCCATAAACAAATCTTCTATAAAAGATGCCATTATCATCTTCGGTGGAGGTTGCACCGGCGAGATCGTGAGCAACCAGGGTTTGATTTTTACCAACCACCACTGTGGTTATAATGCCATTGCCAGTGCAAGTAGTGTTGAGCATAATTATCTCCGCGATGGCTTTTATGCTTATAATAAAGACCAGGAAATAAAAAGCCAGCTTACTGTTCAGTTCCTCGACAAGATCGTTGATGTTACCAAAGAAGTGGAAGCCGGCGTAAAAGGATTGAGCTGGGCCGACAGGGTTAAGAAATTACCGGATGTGTACAAAGAAATTACAGATAAGGTGCTTGATAAAGAGAACGGTTTAAGCGGAAGGATATACAGTATGTTCAAAGACAACCAGTATATCATGTACGTGTATAAAACTTACCGGGATATACGCCTCGTTGGTGCACCACCAGAAAGCGTAGGTAAATTCGGTGGTGATACCGACAACTGGGAATGGCCCCGCCATACCGGTGATTTTTCTATTTTCCGTGTATATGCTACCAAAGATGGCAAGCCTGCCGAATACAGTAAAGACAACGTTCCTTTAACCCCCAAACATTTTCTTCCTGTAAGCCTGAAAGGTTTTAAAGATGGTGATTATGCCATGATCTATGGTTACCCTGGCAGCACAAACCGCTACGAAACCAGCTATGGCATTAAACTGAAAAATGAAATCGAAAACCCATCACTGGTTGCATTAAGAGACATGCGTCTGAAATATATGCACGAGCAAATGATCAAGGATCCTGCAGTAAAACTGAAACTTGCTTCTGATTATGCCGGCATTGCGAATTACTGGAAATTCTTTGATGGCGAAACCAAACAGCTCACCAAGTTCAAAACCTTTGAACAAAAGCAGCAGTATGAGCAGAATTTTGCCAAATGGGCCAAAGGAAAGCCTGAGTACGAGAACCTGATGAATGAGTATGAAAAAAATTATGCAGCCTGGACACCCTACAGCAAACACAGGCAATACCTACGCGAAGGTGTTCTTGGTTCTCCGCTGGCAGCCTTCGCTTCTTCATTGATGGCACTGGAAGCAGCAATGGTAAAACAGGGAGCAACCGCTGCTGACATTAAAAAGGCTACTGATGCTGCCGATGCTGCACGCAAAAATTATATTGAAGCTGCCGACAGACCAAGTGATGAAAAAATTCTCGCTGCTGTAGCAATGGCTTTTTATAATGACATTGAAAAAGATCAGCACCCGATCGGTTTTTATGAAAAATTAAAAAGTGCTTATGGTGCCCTCAATGATGAAACTACCTATAAAAAATGGGCTAAGGATGTTTTCGATAATACCATGATCCTGAGCGACAGCAAATGGAATGCTTTCATTGCAAACCCTGATGCCAATGCTTTACAAGGTGATGCTGCTTTCGATTTTGCATCAAGCTTCGTTAAAAATTATAACACCAAGTATGCCCCTTTATATACTGCCTTTACAACAAAGAACAGTGAACTCGGACATAGTTACATGAAAGGTATCATGGAGATGAACCCGGCAGCTGTTAATAAAATGTATCCTGATGCCAACTTCAGCATGAGGGTTAGCTACGGAAATGTGAAGAGTTATGATCCAAGGGATGCCGTACATTATGATTACATTACTACCAGCAAAGGGATCCTTGAAAAATATGTTCCCGGAGATTATGAATTTGATCTTCCGGCCAAACAGATTGAGTTACTCAAAAAGAAAGATTTTGGTCAGTATGCCGATAAAACACGCAAAGACCTGGTTGTTGCATTTATCACTACCAACGACATTACCGGTGGAAACAGCGGAAGTCCTGTAATGGATGCCTATGGTAACCTGATCGGGCTGGCTTTTGATGGAAACTACGAAGCCCTCAGTCACAAAATTGCTTTTGATAAAGATCTCAACCGTACTATTTGTGTAGACGTTCGTTACGTTTTATGGTGCGTTGATAAACTGGGCGGAGCTTCGAACCTGATCAATGAATTGAAACTGGTTAGATAAACCTAGTCCAACTTAATTTTTTAGAACCGTTGCCAAAAGCAGCGGTTTTTTTTGCCTGTTAAAACCCGAACCCTCTCCTGACATTCATACCCCTGCGTTGTTTCTGAATGTTCCATAATTCTGCAGCGCTGAAAACCCTTGTTTGATGTCCCAGTCCGCTGGCAATGGTTTCCTTTACGGTAGTAGTAAGTTCTTTTACTTCTTCTTTCGTTAAGCTGTTGAAGAGATTTGCTGATTGCATTTTCATGACTTTAAATTTTGTTTGTTGAGTAATTATTTTGTCGATTTCCTTGTTTCTCATTGACAAGTCAAAACTACAACAGTTTTTAGTACTATGCAAAACATAATACTATTTATATAACAGTAATTTGGATTGAATAATACCTATAAATATTTGATAATCAATTAATAGAAATCAATTTTCCTGGTTTTTTTCTTGATTTCTGAATTTTAAGAACGGATTTTAGGTGGGATAAGCGGGGATAAATAACAGAATGAAAGAGGATTTTGGTCTGTGGTAAGTAAAACGAGGATAAAAAAAATCAAAATCGCTTGAATTTGACGGGATGCTTTTCTATTTTGGCGGACAAAATTTGAAAGGAGTTTGCAAAAAAAGGGGACCATATAAAAATACAGTCCCGGTAAACTCTAAATATCCAATGAAAAACCCAGGAAATATGTTCATTAAACATGCCAGTTTATTTCAAGTATAAGCTGGAGGGGCCTGGGAAAGTAATTCCACAGTTGAGGCCGGAAAGAAAGCATTTTTTTCCCCGGCTTATTAAAACTGTAGTTTCAGACCGGATGTTTTCATCGTAATTAACAGTTTTCCACAAACAAATTCCAGAACTTATTGTAATAAATTCTGGCAGGTTTTCTGTTTTGTTAATTTGAAATTGTTACGATGAATAACATAATCTACTTACAATCTGAAGGCGAGGAAACCTTTGCATGGGTTACCGAAATAGTACACAGGCATCACAATATGTACAAGGTTTCTTTTAAAGACGGTTATGAAAACATTTTCTATACTGATGTTGAAACCGGTATGTGGATTGAAGAAGACCTTGGTTTTACGGAATTGGCTGCAGAGGTTGGTTTCCAGATAAAAAGCTTTATGCGTAATCCCATCCATGTGCCCAAGCTGCTTATCTGGCACAGACAATTGATAGATGAAAAACCCATCTGTTTTGGCTTTTTCAGTTTTATGAACGGGAATCAGAAGTTTTACCAGATCTATAATTGCAACAAAAAATACATGTACACCCTGGTTGATATGGACAATGACGAGTGGCAGATACTGGGAAGCTCAGCATCTGTTGCTACCCGAATTGATACTGGTTTTGTTCATAAAGTGATCCAGATACTTCCGTTATATACAACCAACGCTCATTAAAATTCATAGCGTTATTTCCGGAAGTAAATAATAAAACTCGTTCCTTCATTTAGCTTCGACTGAACTTCGATCTCCGCTTTATGTGATTGCAGGATATTTAATGTAGAAGCCAAACCTATTCCCATTCCGTTTCTTTTGGCAGTAAAATACGGTTCAAATAACCTTGCCATGTTCTCATCACTAATCCCGCAACCATTATCTGAAATCGTGAGGCGGATTTTACCTTCTTCTTCTTTTAATTCAATGAAGAGTTCTCCTTTTCCCTCTTCCATCGCTTCAATGGCATTGATGATTATATTAAGCAGTGCAATTTTTAATTTTTCGGCATCACCGATTATTTGAAGAGGCTCTTCCGGCAACTGTTGTGTGAGCGAAATGTGCTTCAACGTTAACCGGTCGTTGGCAGTTCTTATACTTTCGTTGATCACATCCTGCAGGATGGTTGGAGCTTTCTGGATCTGGGCCGGCCTGCTGGAACTGAGCAATTCGTTGATCAGCGTTTCTATACGTTTGCTGTTTCTGCTGATAATATCTGCATAAATAGCGGCATCCGTTTCTGCAAGTTCGGGACTTAACTGCTCAAGTGAAAGATTGATGTTATTGAGGGGATTTCTTACTTCATGTGCCAATACATGTACCAATCTGTCGGCTACACCACGTTTTTCCATCCTGAGGGTAGCACGTTCTGCCTTTTTAAGATTGGTGATATCGTGAATGATGCCCTGGTAATAGATTTTTCCCGGCTCCTCTTCTCTCGACAATGAAACTATGCAGTATTTTAAACCATCATTTTTTGTGTTGAGGACCAGTTCCCGATCATCAACACTTCTTTGTTCGCCAAGCATCTTCGTCAACTCCTCTCGTTCCTCTTCTGAAGGGAGCATTTGAAAAAGGTTCATAGAAAGCAATTCGTCAATTGAATAACCAAGCAATCGGGTTGCACCGGCGTTGATATCGCTGAACGTAAGTTTCTCATCTGCTATAAAAACAGCATCTACAGAACGTTCAAAAATATTCCGGAATTTTCTTTCGTTTGCCCTGATGGCTTTCATTGAACCCAGCCTTTCTATGGAATACCTGATACATCTCTCCAGCTTTTCAGTATTGATCTCTGCCTTTACAAGATAATCAACAGCTCCTGCCTGCAGTGCCTCTATGTCAACAGCTTTGTTTCCTTTACCTGTAAGCAATATAAATGGCGCTTCACTGGTAACTTCCGCAACTTCTTTTATAAGATCCAGGCCGGTTTTTCCTCCAAGTATATAATCAATAAAATACAGGTCATACTTATCCTTCCCGATCATCTCCAACGCATCCCGGTAAGTATAACATGCATCAATTGAAAAATTATACCCGGGGATCTTCCTGATATACTCGCTGGTGATGAAGAAATCATCTTCATCATCATCTACAATCAATATTCGTAAATCCTTCACTAATTCGTCCATATTTGTTGACGGCTTTTCCTGCAAAAATTATTGCTTCGGGGAGATCAGTTATTACTGTTCTCGAAGCTTTTGATTTTATTGTACAGGGTTTTCCTGTCGATATTCAGTACTTCCGCTGCTTTTGTTTTATTGAAATTTACTTCACGCAAAACCTTCATGATCGCGTCATATTCTGCCCTGGAAGCTGCATCTTTCAGGTCGTAACTTTTACGGGTCGTATTTTCTGAAACTACCGGCGCCGGTTCATACACTACTTCTTTTTTATGCAGGTTGTCTACGGCTCCCGGGTTAGTGATTTCCCAGGGAAGGGTAGAAGCATTTACTTTCCCGCTGGTTGTAAGCAGTACCGAACGCCTAACCACATTTCTGAATTCCCGCAGGTTGCCCGGCCATGTGTAGTTAACAAACATATTCATAACATCCTCATCAAACCCTTCAATATCCCTGTTCAATTCAGCTTTTGCCTTTTGCAGGAAAAAGTCAGCAAATAGGGGAATATCCTTTTTTCTGTTTCTCAGGGCCGGGAGGTTTATTGAAAACTCGTTAAAACGATGGTACAGATCTTCCCTGAAACTTCCTTTTCTATAAGCCTCCTGGAGGTTTTCATTTGAAGCAACAATGATCCTTACGTCTACAGGCATTTCCTTGTTACCTCCAACTCTTTTGAATTTTCTTTCCTGTATCACCCTCAACAGGGAAGCCTGGACTTCTATGGATAAATTGGCTACTTCATCAAGAAATAAAGTGCCTCCATTGGCCAGTTCAAAATGGCCTTCTTTATCGGCCAATGCACCGGTAAACGCCCCTTTCATGTGCCCGAACAATTCACTTCCTGCAAGTTCTTTTGACAACGTACCGCAATCCATGGCAACAAAGGGCTTATCTTTCCTATCACTCAGGTTGTGGATTGTTTTTGCAATCACTTCTTTGCCGGTTCCGCTTTCTCCGTAAAGTATGATGCTATACGTGGTTGGCGCTACGATTTCAATCTGCTTATATAGTTCTTTAGTACTGGGAGCCTCCCCAACCAAAAATTCTCCGCCCGAATCTGATTTTTTTCCGACCCCTTTGGCTGGCTGTGCAGCGGGTATAGAAACCATTGAAGCGTTCGGCGCATTATTAACGGCATTATTCAGCACATTGAGTACTTCATCAGGAATCAATGGTTTTGTTATGTAGTCATACGCTCCGAGTTT
>JAFDXA010000276.1 GCA_018268185.1 Bacteroidota bacterium | reverse complement strand
TGCTTCTCCAAAAAAGTATCAAAAAAAGAGCCCGGAAAAAGGATACGCCGCTTTTTCCGGATGGTTCCCTGATTAAGCTTTTGTACTACTGTAAACTCAAATTCAGTTCCCTGATCTGTAATTTTTTCCACCATAAACAAAACCGTAAAGTATAACAATCAAAACCTTAATTGTACAGTACGTTAAGTAATACCGATCAGAAAAATTTTAAGGCGGGCAGTTCCCCGCTTTTTTTATTGCCGGCCATTTACTGTTTTTCTCTAAAATACCATCTGCCGGCAACAGGGATCGATGCAACTGGCAGCTATTTAACTTCAGTAATCAACTCGTTGGTTGGTGCCGGTGAACTGTTATCAAATTGCACATAACCTGTATTCTTAATTTGTGAAGCAGGAGTGAGGGGATGTTTCACTCTAACCTTGAAAGCAATGTATCCCTCACTACCCGGCAGGTCGACAGAGGAGGGCGGGAGCACTACATTTTTAAAAATCCATTGCAGTTGATTCCCGTTGTTGATCACGAGTGTGTAATCGTGGCTGGCTGTTATCATCTGTATCGTATTCACATCAAGCTTCGAAGCATCCAGGGTGTCTTTGATCACAATATCATTTACGGGAGCAGAGTCGGTGTTCCTGAACCGGATCACATATTTGATATAATCACTGTCGGCAACCTGCGCTGCCAGTACATACTTCCCGTGATTTTCTGTTTTTTCTATCGAGGGCTCGGTAGTAAAGGTTCTCTGGTAAAGTGTATCCGTATTATCCCGGGGCGTTAAGTCGGTTGCGAACGGGCTCACCATGGCATAATGTTTAAGGCTGTCTGCTACGGTAAGCGAAAGGTTTGCTTTTAATTTTACACTGATAACGTTTGCATCAAAAGGTTTGAAAGCCGTGTAATTCCATCTCAATGTATCGCCTGAGATATTGTCCGGGGCCGGTACTGCGCTTATGAAACTCGTCCGGCTATCCCGCTTGAACAATACGGTGCCTGTAGCCACGGTATCGGTACCCTGGTTGAAATAACTGATATAATATTCAGCGGTTGAATCCGGCATCACGGCCCTTAACGGCGTAACGGTAATGCCCAGGTCTCTTTTTCCCGGCTGGGGAAATAATGCAAAATTGATCGTGTCGGTTCTGAAGAAGAAATTGAAAGTATCTTTTTTATTAGCGGGATATACAGCAAAATACGGTGATGGGGGAATACAGTTGATCGTGTATTTGCCGCTGTCCAAAGAACTTTCATACCTGCCGCTCTTCGAAAGCAGGTTTAATACTGTGCCGGTTTTCGTGATGCTTATGTTGGCATTGTTCACCAGTGGTTCATTGCTGTTTTGAATGTGATCATTGTTATAATCGAGGAATACAGAGCCCTTGATAAAGTTGCGGGTATAGATCTTATACAGCATAATATCCGGTATGGCAGCCGGAGATCCCGTTGTAAGCAGGTTATTATTATAACTTTCGGAAGAGCCAACAAAAGAAAATGATTTTTCTGTGCTGTTGAAATAGCCTGCAGCGCCATTCCATTCGTTTTTGCCTTCGCCGATGGTGTTCTGGGTTTTAATGTTACCAAGACTGTCTAACGTCAGCAGCCATACATCATAATCATAAATGGTTCCATAGGGATGGCTTCTAACCACATTGCCGTCATTGCTTGATGTAATGGCGGTGAGTACAAAATCACCTCCAGCCACCGGGTACAGATCGGAAGAAGAAACAACGTTCCCGATCCACACGGCCTGCTGTTCATCCTTACTTCCGCCAAAACTTTTTTTCCATTTGATGGTATCAATGGTTGTTTTCACCATCCAGATATCTCTTGAAAAAGAGTTGGCATTATTGCTGCCGCTTACATCAGCCCCGTTTGCAGTTATTTTAGCGAGGAATACATATTCACTGTCGTTGAGCACCGTAAGGTCGTAAGGGTATTCGTTGTTGCTGCTGCCAAAGCACTTTTGTTTTTGCACAGTTCCTGCACTGCTAAAGCTGGTAAGCAGTACATCAAAGTTTGAGGCAGTTCCGTAGGAAGGGTGATAACCGTTGAGGGTTGCAGAAGCGGCCTGCGATAATAAAACTATGGTTCCGTTGGGGGTGAGTTTTATTTTCCGGGAAAAGTCGACGCCGGTTCCGCCGATACAATTCTGCCACAAAATATTCCCGGTCGCATCTGTTTTTACAATCCAGGAATCGCTGTATCCACCATTGAAGCCGATTACATCTCCGTTGCTGGAAGCGGTATTGGCGCAGAAGAGATAGTTCCCGGGAACAGGCTCCAGGAGCGAACTTCCGAAACCATCGCCATTGGTTCCTGTTTCATTGGCCGAGCCTCCGTAACAGCGTTTCCACAATAGGGTTCCTGCGGGATCCATTTTAACAAGCCAGATATCTGAACCGCCATGATTGTCGGTTACATCAATATTGGTTGAACGTGTTTCTGTAGATAAAAGATAATTTCCGTCGCTTGTGTTGATGATATTCAACGGCGTTTCCCGTCCGCCGCCGCCCAATGTTTTCTGCCATAACAGGCTGCCTGTGCTGTTCAGTTTTGCTATCCATACATCACCATTTCCGCGGCTCACGGTTACATCTCCGTTGGAAGATTCTGTATAGGCTGCTATCACCACAGAACCATCGGTAGTATTATAGGCATAAGAAAAAGCAACATCTTTGCTGCTGCCTCCCAGTGCCCTTTGCCACAAAACCGTTCCAGAGGGATTGATATTGGCTACCCATATATCACCACCGCCATGGTTGCCAGATACATCACCATCGTAAGATTCTGTTTGGCCAATCACCAGGAAATTTCCATCATTGGTTCCGGTTATGAATTGACCGAAATCTGTTCCGCTTCCTCCGAAATATTTTTTAAGATCTACCGGAAGTTGTTGTGCATGAAGTTGTATTATGGCTATAGAAGACACAATAAGCAGTATAGCTATCTTTTTCATTTGCCGGAACGGTTGAAGTTAGAATGGATATATACCAGATAAATGTAATCTTTTATTGTCAATATACCCATGCCGCCTTAGGCCAATGTGGAAATATTTACGGGTAATTGCTGAGTACTGCCGCAAGGCGGATATTTTAATAAGGCGGCCGCCGGGGTAAACGAAAATTCAATAGCGTGATTTTGTGCCAATTAAATTCACCTGGGAAAAATGATACAAAACAGGAGCTAATGAAATCTGTTGTAAAAAGTAAAGGAGTAAAGAATGATACAGAAAACCGGAAGAAAAAATGATACAAAAAATCGGGGAAAGAAAATGATACAAAAAATGCAAAATACAAATGATACAAAAATCCCGACCGTTCTGGTTCTTGTTACACGAACCAGCATGCAGAAGGAAACAAATACAGCCGTCAGAAATGACCCGGTACCTGGATATTAAATATTAACGCACTGTGCTATTGAAATTTTCAGTAAGAACCATTGATTGATGACTTCTACTCTTTTACTATACTTTTTTGCTTCTCCAAAAAAGTATCAAAAAAAGAGCCCGGAAAAAGGATACGCCGCTTTTTCCGGATGGTTCCCTGATTAAGCTTTAGTA
>JAFDXA010000275.1 GCA_018268185.1 Bacteroidota bacterium | reverse complement strand
CGTTGAAGAAAGAAAACAAGATGGTGCTGCAACAATACGGAACCTTGTTTTCAACCATTGAAGAAACACTCGGTGGTATCCGCATCATCAAAGCGTTCAATGCAGAAAAAAAAATCCAGCAGAAATTTGAACAGGAAAATGAAACCATGTTTCACCTGAAGAACAGGGCCAATCGCCGCCGCGACCTGGCATCGCCTGTTTCAGAAGCTTTGGGGGTAACGGCCGTGCTGTGCATTTTGTGGTATGGGGGCAGGCTTGTGCTTTCCGGTGATTTTACATTGAATGCCGGGGATTTTCTTGCTTATATAGCCATCTTCACACAATTGATTCAACCGCTCAAGGCTTTGTCAAGCGCTTCGTATAATATCCAGAAAGGAGCTGCCAGTATTGAACGGATCGAAGGGCTGATCAATGAACACGTGACCATAACAGAACTGCCGGGCGCAAAAGAGTTGAAATCATTCGATCATTCTATTGAATTGAAAAATGTAAGTTTTGGTTACGATGGTAATACTGTTTTAAAAAATATCAATCTCACGATCGGTAAAGGAAAAACAGTTGCACTTGTAGGCAGCAGTGGAGCCGGTAAGAGTACATTGGCCGATCTTGTTCCGAGGTTTATCGATGCCAGCGAAGGAGAAGTACTTATTGATGGTGTAAATATTAAAAACTATACACTGCACTCAATAAGAAACCAGATGGGGATCGTTACGCAGGAACCTATCCTCTTCAACGATACCATTGCCAATAACATCGCACTGGGTACCGATGTGGTTGATAAAAATGCTATTGCTCAGGCTGCTGCTATTGCCAATGCAGCCAAATTCATTGAAGGAAAGGAAGATGGTTATGATACGAATATTGGTGATCGGGGATTGAAACTCAGCGGCGGTGAACGCCAGCGAATGACCATCGCCAGGGCTGTTCTAAAAAATCCTCCCATACTCATTCTTGACGAAGCAACTTCTTCACTCGATACAGAAAGTGAAAGGCTGGTGCAGGATGCCATCAATAACCTCATGCAGAACCGTACTTCCATTGTAATTGCCCACAGGTTGAGTACCATCCGCCATGCAGATGAAATCATCGTTCTGCAAAAAGGTGTAATTGTAGAACGGGGAACGCACGAGAGCCTCATCAGCCAGAATGGATTTTACAAGAGACTGGTGGATATGCAGGAGGTGAAGTAGCGTGGAGGTTTAAAGTTGAACGTTTAATGTTTATAGTATCCAGTCTGATAATATGAATTCATCAACCCTAAACCATCAACCCTAAACCATCAACTCTAAACTATTTAATATGCCATGAAAAGATTCATCCGCACTTTCATAAAAGTATTGCTTGTATGCCTGCTGATCTATGTGATCCGTTATGCATGGCTCTCATTCCCGGTTATTACCGGCTATGGTTCAAAGAACATGTGTTCGTGCATGTTCGTGGCAGGAAGAACTGAAAAGAGTGTGGCAGCAGAAGAACTTGGCTCTTTCCCTTTATCCCTGGCTTCTTATAAAGTTAACCTGGAAGATTCTTCCGTAACTGCTTCCGTATGGGGCATGGCCACACACAAAGCGATCTACCGAAAAGGACTGGGTTGTACACTGATCAATGAACAAAATGAAGAAGCTATTCGCAAACAGCATTTTGATCTGCCTTCACCTGTAAACATCAATACAGATACGATTCCATGGCCGATGGGAGATAAACTGCCTGATAGTATCACTCCTGCAGTAGCTGTTAAAGACCTCAACAATGTGCTTAACAAATGGTTTGTTGAGAAAGACCCGGAACATACAACACATACAAGGGCGATCGTTGTTTTATACAACGGGGATCTTGTAGCAGAGAAATATGCAGATGGTTACAACAGGCATTCCAAAATGCTGGGATGGTCGATGACGAAGAGCGTAACATCTGCACTCATCGGCATCCTGGTGAAAGAAGGAAAACTACAGGTAGATATGCCGGCCCCGGTACCCGAATGGAAAGATCCTTCAGATAAACGACATGCTATTTCCCTGAAAGACCTGCTTCACCAGGCAAGCGGTTTGAAGTTTGAAGAGAATTATAATAAAGCCAGTGAAGTAACCAATATGCTTTTCAGGAAAGATGATATGGCGGCTTACACGGCATCCATGCCATTGCAAGACAAGCCCGGTTCTGTTTTCTATTATTCGAGCGGTAACAGCAATATCATTGCAAGGATCGTGCGGCATACAGTAGGAGAAAATGCCTATCACCGTTTTCCTGCTAATGAACTCTTCAATAAAACCGGCATGTACAGCGCCATCATGGAACCCGATGCGTCAGGAACTTTTGTAGGATCATCTTATATGTACGCAACTGCCAGGGATTGGGCCCGGTTTGGATTATTGTATTACAACGATGGTGTTTTCAACGGGCAGCGGATTTTACCCGAAGGTTGGGTGAAACAAACAGCAACGCCATTTGCAGCCGACAAACGTTCAGAATATGGCTATCAGTTCTGGCTGAATGGATTTGAAGACCTGGAACGCAAACAAAGAAAATACCCGGATGTGCCTGCCGATATGTATTATGCTGATGGGTATGGCGGACAGGGAGTATATATCATTCCGTCAAAGAAACTGGTTGTAGTTAGATTGGGGTTGAAGAATATTGATGATAACAACCTGTTGAAAGAAATCATCGCCTGTGTGAAAGAATAAATATTGAAAGAAGAATAAGTAAGAAAATTCCTACTTCAGCGTTTCAGGGATATATCTCTTTACGGCCTCATAAAAAAGCCGTTAAGAAAATTGGATTGAAAGGCGTTAAAAAGGAAAACAGATGTTCCCTGGTTTGGATTTATTGTTTGCGGGTAAGTCGTACCTATGCTGGGTTTTATTCGAATGATGTGACTTGTTTTCCTTTAGCCTGTAAATCCGATTTTTAGGCTTTTTTATGAAGCCTTGATTTTTTGCTCCACTTTTTTATCAAGAAAAAAGTGGAATATAAGCATGCCCTGATCTGGAGGATTCTTCTTGAAAAAATTACCTGGTAATAATTCAAATGAAAACTGCTTTTTTACTTGGATAGTTGTGATTCGTGTTTCTATGAATAATTTAGATTCAATAAAATAAAAAGGAGCGTGATCACTCACACTCCTTTTTATTATTTTCCTTTTGAAATATTTATTTAACGATTCCCATCTTTGCTTCGATGCTCAGAGTAGCATGAGGCACTGCTCTTAACCTGGCTTTGTCGATCAGTTTTCCTGTAACACGACAGATACCGTAAGTTTTGTTTTCGATACGCATCAATGCTTTCTCCAGGTGATCGATGAATGTGATCTGGCGGCTGGCCATCTGGCTCAGTTGCTCACGTTCCATACTCAGGCTTCCATCTTCCATGGTCATGTAACGGTTATCGCTTTCATCACCACCCATTTCATCCTTGCGGGTGATCAATCCCTGCAGGTAATTGAGTTCTTTTTTGGCAGCGTCCAGCTTGCGTATGATCAGTTCCCTGAATTCTTTCAGTTCAGCATCACTATAACGAACGATCGGTGCACCCGGGTCAGACTTTGGCTGATCCAATACCGATTTGGTGAAATCAGGCTGGTATTTCCTTGAAGTCTTTGTATTGATCTTTGGCAAAACAACCGGTTTTGCTGCGGGAACTTTGATGTCTTTCGTGTTAACAGCCATGGCTGGTTTCACTACTTTGGCAGGTACAGGTGCTTTTGCAGCGGGCTGTTTTGCGGCCGGCTTTTTTTCTTCTGTTTTTTTAGGCATAGGTGTGGCTGCCGGCTTGACTACTGCCGCCGGCTTTTTTGAGGTTGTTTGAATAGGTTTGGCTGGTTTAGCAGCAGGTTTCACCACTGGTTTGGCCTTAGCTACAGGCTTAGCTGGCTTTGCAGCAGGTTTGGCCTTGGCAACCGGTTTGGCTTTTGCTACCGGCTTTGCAGCAGGCTTTGCTTTGGCAACCGGCTTAGCTTTTGCTACTGGCTTTGCAACCGGCTTGGCTGTTTTTTTAGGAGCAGGCCTGGCCTGTTTTTTTGCGGGAACCGCTTTTTTAGGAGCCGGCTTTTTTGCTGCAGGTTTTACTGCTTTCTTTTTGGTTGCCATACTACTAGCTTTTTTTTAGAACATTTACGGTTAAAGGTGAATCATTCACTTCAATAAGCGTACCGTCGCTTAAAACCGGCACAAATTCAAGTGAATCCGCCAAAATTTCGCGGCAAATATAGTCTTTAAATTGAATTAAAGACGGTTGCAGGACCTCATTTTCATTGACTTTTACGTCGATCCTGTCTGTCAGTTCAAAGTTGTTATCCTTGCGGATATTTTGTACCCGGTTAACGAATTCACGGGCATTCCCCTCGTTCTGAAGGGTTTCTGTGATTGATATGTCGAGGGCTACAGTAAGCGTGCCTTTCCCGGCTATTTCATAACCCGGGATCTCATCGGTAATAACTTCAATATCTTCTGCTGTTATTACGATCGGCTCTTCGCCTGCTGCAACCTGGCTTTCATTCAGTGTATAAGGTCCCTGCAATACTTTTTCAATAAGTGCATTGTCGAATTGCTCAATCTCAGCGGCAGCCCATTTCATCTTTGCACCGAGCCTTTTACCAAGTGTTTTGAAATTGGCTTTGGCTTTTTTACGGATGAAATCATTATCGGCATTCAGCAATTCAACTTCCTTGATATTGGTTTCAGCTTTGATGATGTCTTCTGCAAGTTTGATGTTGGAAGCCATCTCACTGTCCATGGCCGGAATGAATACTTTCTGCAACGGCTGTCTTACTTTGATGTTTACTTTTTTCCTCAACGACAGGATCAATGAAGAAGCATCCTGTGCCAGCTGCATTCTCTTTTCCAGTGAACTGTTGATCGCATCTTCTGCAGCTTTTGGATATAATACGTGGTGAACAGATTGTTCTGTGAATCTTCCGGTAACCTTGTTGAGGTTGCTGAACAACCAGTCGGCAAAGAAAGGAGCCACAGGCGCTATCAACCTGCTCAGCGTTTCCAGGCATTCATACAAGGTCTGGTAGGCGCTGATCTTATCATGTTCGTATTCGCCTTTCCAGAACCTGCGCCGGCAAAGCCTTACATACCAGTTGCTCAGGTGTGCATCTACAAAATCTTCGATGGCCCTTCCTGCCTGTGTAGGCTCGTAGGCATCAAAATTTTCTGTAGCTGTTTTTACCAGGCTGTTGAGTGAAGAAAGGATCCATTGATCGATCTCGGGTCTTTCTTTCACAGGTATGTAAGCTTCTTTAAATGCAAAACCATCTACGTTTGCATACAGTGCAAAGAACTGGTAGGTATTATAAAGTGTTCCGAAGAACTTGCGTTGTACTTCTTTGATGCCTTCTTCATCAAACTTCAGACTGTCCCATGGGGATGCATTGGTGATCAGGTACCAGCGGGTAGCATCTGCACCATAAGTATCGATGGTTTTGAAAGGATCCACCACGTTGCCAAGGCGTTTGCTCATTTTATTGCCCGCTTTATCGAGCACAAGCCCATTGCTTACAACGGTTTTATAGGCAAGGCCAGCCTGCGGTCCTGATTGTTCCATTTTGGATTGATCCCAGAGCCCGTCTTTTTTAAGTTCTTCTTCAACTGATTCTTTGAGCAGTGAACCCAGCGCATGAAGGGTATAGAACCAGCCTCTTGTCTGGTCAACACCTTCTGCAATAAAATCAGCCGGGAAGTTCTGCGCAAACACATCCCTGTTTTCAAACGGGAAATGCCATTGTGCATACGGCATGGCGCCACTGTCGAACCATACGTCGATCAGGTCAGGTACCCTTTTCATCGGCTTGCCGCTGTCGCTCACAAGTACGATATCATCTACATAAGGTTTATGAAGATCAAGTATGCCGTCGTGCAGGTAGTGTGTATTGGTATCTCCGCCTAAAACCTCGGCAGCTTTTTTTATGGCTGCATTCAGTTCAGCAATGGAGCCGATGCATTTCTCTTCTTCACCATCGGCTGTTTTCCAGATGGGGAGTGGAGTGCCCCAGTAGCGGCTGCGGCTGAGATTCCAGTCTACCATGTTTTCCAGCCAGTTTCCAAAACGGCCTGTACCGGTGGAAGGCGGTTTCCAGTTGATGGTTTTATTGAGTTCCACCATCCGCTCTTTTACGGCTGTTGTTTTGATGAACCAGGCATCCAGCGGGTAATAGATGACCGGTTTATCCGTGCGCCAGCAATGCGGATAGTTGTGTTCGTATTTTTCTACTTTGAAAGCACGGTTTTCTTTTTTCAGCTTAACAGCGATGTCAACATTCACATCCACATAACCGGGCTCGTCTTTATAATTTTTTACATAACGGTTGCTGAACTCACCAACACCCTCAACAAATTTTCCCTGCTTGTCAACGAGGGTTAAAATGCCGAGGTTGTTTTTCTGTCCAACCTTAAAGTCATCTGCGCCGAAAGCAGGAGCGGTGTGAACGATACCGGTACCATCTTCCGTGGTAACGAAATCGCCGGTGATCACTTTGAACGGGTCCGCACCGGGAGTTATCTCCTGTATTTTTTCAATACTGTTTGCTTCAGCGGGAAGTAGTTGTTCGTAAGAAATTCCTTTGAGTTCAGATCCTTTGGCTGTTGCCAGTATTTTCCAGGGGATCAGTTTATCTCCTTCCTTGTAAGCAGTGAAATCTGTATTTTCTGCTTCTGCTTTGAAATATTTACCGATGAGCGATTTTGCCAGCACTACGTTTACCGGCAGGTATGTATAGGGGTTGAAGGTTTTCACCAATACATAATCAATGTCTGGTCCAACCGTAAGGCCCAGGTTTGAAGGGAGCGTCCATGGCGTAGTGGTCCAGGCAAGTAAGAAAATTTCTTCAGCTGAATCCTGTCCCTTGTTCGGTAAAGCATCAAACAGGAATTGAGATTTATCGTTCCTGCTGGCTTTAAACATGGCGACCGCACTGGTGTCTTTTACATCCTTGTAAGTGCCGGGTTGGTTCAGCTCGTGTGAAGAAAGACCGGTACCTGCAGCCGGTGAGTATGGCTGAATGCTCACGCTCTCGTATAGGTAGCCTTTTTTATACAACTGGCTTAAGCACCACCAGAGTGATTCTATATAATTGTTCTCGAAAGTAACGTAGGGGTTGTTGAGGTCTACCCAATAACCCATTTTTTTGGTGATCTCATCCCAACGGTCTTTAAAACGCATCACCACTTCCCGGCATTTTTTATTGTAGTCTTCTACCGAAATGGTTTTACCAATGTCTTCCTTGGTGATGCCGAGTTCTTTTTCAACGCCGAGCTCAACGGGCAGTCCGTGCGTATCCCATCCGCCTTTACGCTTCACCTGGAAGCCCTGCATGGTTTTGTAACGGCATACCAGGTCTTTGAGCGTGCGGGATATCACATGGTGAATACCGGGCATACCATTGGCGCTGGGCGGCCCTTCATAAAATACAAAAGGCTGGTGGCCCTCACGCAGACTGATGCTTTTGCTGAAAGCGTCTGACTGCTCCCAAGATTCCAGCATCTCCCTGCTGATGGATGGTAAATTAAGTTGCTGATATTCATTGTATTTGGCTGACATACCCCTTACTCCTGCTTGTTTTTATTGAAAATGAGGCTGCAAAGTTACTAAAATATGCATTGGAAAAATTGCTTTTAAACGCTTGATCCATGCGGATTTTGAGGCCAAATGGATGCACATTTATTTTGAGTTATCCACATTTACAATCACTGGCATAATATTGGCTAATAATTGGACGAAATCTTTTTTCATAGAATATTTATGAAAACCAATTTTTCTTTTGATCATCAAGAGAAGATTTCACAACGATTTTCCTGTTCAGGAACAGGAAGCAAGGCAAAAAACAGATCTTTTTATAAAATATTAATCGGTAGGTGGCGAGTGAGTTGCGGAAAGAGTTTTGCTGGTTTAGGGTTTTATTAGGGTAAACGGGAGTATTCTTACTCCCGTTCTTTTGAAAATAGTTTAATCCAATATATAGAAAAGTCGTCCCGTTTTAAATTCCAGATGTGCTTGTATCCTGAAGGAACCACAAAGAACAAATGAATTAGCTGTTTCAGCAGCCCAAAATCAAATAACACAGGCACAGAAGGCAACTTGATCTCAGGTTGCCTTTTTTAATATACCTTCTTATCTTTCCCTTAAGTTTATCCATTAACCATAATAAATATGGCATATAAATTATACCGGCATGTTCGTGTGCAGCGTGTTTACAGCAAAGAGGTAGTGCGTACCCGCCGACCCCAGGAAATAGCAGATCCCACCAGGAGCAGGGGCAATTACCAGGTCACTATGGCTGAATTTTCTGGGGTACCTTTTGAGGCAACCATTGGCGATTATAAGAACATGATTGGCCCGGGCAGCGATGTTTCCATTGCGATTGATGAGAATAACTACAACGTGATCGCTGTTGTAAATCATTCAACAGGAGAGGAGGGTGCATTGAAGTATGCAAAGAATGGTCTCGGGGATCTTTGGGGAACCCTGTTCTTCCTGGCTGTGCCTTTGGCGGTGCTGGGTGGACTGGCATATAAGTTCCGGGATTCGGTTAGCTATCCCAATGCTAAATATGTGTGCCTCGGGCTGGCTGCTGTAATAGCGATAGCTGTGTTCAGGGGCGTGAACAAGCAATACATCAGTAGCAAAAATGCACTGCGTGAATTGAAAGCAGGGGGCTGAAAAAATCAGTGAATTTGATAATTAATATCCTGGATGAGGATAGTAGTTGTAGCCATTTTTTTGTAGCCAAATATCCGGCTACAAAAAAATGGCTACAAATCGCATAAGTATTTTGTGACAGGGTAAAAAGTCAATGCTTTAGTGTCATTTCAATGTGGGGGATGCCATCTTCGAGGTATTCAGGCCCTGATTTTTCAAAACCGAACGACCGGTAAAATTCAAAAAGATAGAGTTGAGCGCCTATCTTGATATCATAACCGGGAAAGGCAGCAAAGGTTTTTTCGATGGCCTGTTTCATGAGCAGCCTTCCGGCGCCGGTTCCCCGGTAATCAGGATTTGAAACCACCCTGCCGATGCTGCTCCTGTTCTCATAGGCAAGCCCGGGGGGCAGTATGCGTACATAAGCAACCAGCACATCGCCATCCCACCCGCAATAATGAAAAGATCGCTGGTCTTTATCATCAGTGTCGAGATACACGCAATCCTGTTCTACTACAAATACACGGCTGCGCAATTGCAAAATGCGGTAGAGTTCAAGCGGACTAAGTTCATCAAAGCTTTTGTAGGTCCAGTTAAGTGTGGTCATAAAGTACTTTTGCTGTTTGTGCCGGGTTCCATTTTGTGCAACATGAGCATAGCGATGGAATGGGCTCTTTTTTTTGCCAGCTCTGTGCGGCTTCCGGAAAATAAACTATCGATGGTTTCATTGAATATCCTGAGCCAGGTATCAAAGTGTTGTTTTGTTAAAGGATAAATCCTGTTGAGTGCATAATGCACTTCCATGGCATTGTGGGTATAAACCGGGTTATCCAGCAGTATCGTTTCCCAGAAGTCGGTAATCAGTGGAATATGATGATCCCAATCCATCTGAACTACTTCATTGAAAATAATGCCGAGCACTTCATCTGCTCTAACGGTTTCGTAAAATGCTTTTATGAAACGCTCAATGTCTGCTCTTGTTTCAATATCGGGTTTAATATCCATACTTGTCTTTCCAGCGTTCTTTTAAAAAGCGGCGCATTTCTTCTTCCCTGGCATTTTTCTGGGGAGAATAAAATCGCACACCATCCAGTTTTTCGGGCAGAAACTGGAGCAGCACAAAATTATTTTCATAGTTGTGTGCATACTTGTATTCTTTGCCATAATCCATCTGCTTCATGAGTTTGGTGGGTGCATTTCTTAAATGAAGCGGAACAGGGAGGTCTCCATGTTTAGCCACAGCATTCATGGCTTCACTGATTGCTACCGTAGCAGCATTGCTTTTTACAGATGAAGCAAGATAAATGGCGCATTGTGATAAGATGAGATTGCTTTCGGGATAACCGATCATGTTCACCGCCTGGAAGGTGCTCGTTGCCAGCAGCAGTGCATTGGGATTTGCATTGCCGATGTCTTCACTGGCAAAGATGAGCATGCGGCGTGCAATGAATTTTACATCTTCACCCCCTTCAATCATTCTTGCCAGCCAGTAAACCGCAGCATTGGGATCGCTGCCACGCATACTTTTTATAAAGGCAGAAATGATATCGTAATGCTGTTCTCCTTTTTTATCATAGAGCGCTACTCTTTGCTGGGCGATTTCCATCACGGCATCATCGGTTATAACGGCGTTGTTTCCCAATACATCCACTACCAGTTCCAGCAGGTTGAGTAGTTTGCGGGCATCGCCACCGGATATGTTGATGAGTGCCGCAGTTTCTTTCAGCTCTATTTTTTTCTTTGCAAGCAGTTCATCTTTTTTGATTGCCTCCTGTAATAAGCTTACCAGGTTGTTTTCTGTAAGCGCTTTCAATACATAAACCTGGCACCTGCTGAGCAAGGCGCTGTTCACTTCAAAAGATGGATTTTCAGTTGTTGCGCCGATTAAAGTTATGGTTCCTTTTTCTACGGCGCCGAGGAGGGCATCCTGCTGACCTTTGTTAAACCTGTGGATCTCGTCGATGAATAAAATGGCGCCATCTTTCTGTTTGGCGTCTTCAATGATCTCTCTTATTTCTTTAACACCGGAAGAAATAGCGCTGATGGTATAGAAGGGCAACTGCAGGCTGTTGGCAATGATATTGGCCATGGTGGTTTTGCCCACACCGGGAGGGCCCCACAATATCATAGAAGGTACTTTGCCATTTTCTACAGCGGTGCGGAGTATGCTTCCCTTGCCGGTAAGATGCTCCTGCCCGGTAAGATCATCAAGGTTCTTGGGGCGCATGCGTTCTGCCAATGGGGCTGTACTCATGCTGTAAAATTACAAAGTAGGGGAGGAATATCGAACAAGGAACAAGGAATTATGAATTAAGAAGGAAAGGCAGATAGTAAAATGAACTGACTCATTTTCAAATTCTCACATTTCCTCATCATTACATTATCCCATTTTTAAATATCGAACAAGGAATGATGAATGATAAATGTTGAATTAAAACCAAATCAAATTTCCAAATTTTCACATTCTCACATCATCACATTTCCAAATTATCAAATCCCACAACCAACCCCAAACAACGAAAAAAATACTAAATAATATGGCTGCATTCCTCACTGCAGCCTCGCCAACAAAAGAAATGGAAGTATATCATCAATAACAACAGGTGCTTCTTTATCATCAATATTAATCACGATCGCATAGCCATTGGGGCCACCGGCTTTTGATACAGCAGCAGCAAGCCGTTCCTGGTCGCTGTCTTCGAGCATGCCCGTTGTGCTGCTCCAGATCTCTTTGGTACAGAGGCATCCCTGGGTAGGAGAGATGGGATAATACTGTTGCCCGCGGTACCACGATGGATCAATGGTTGTTCCGTGTGCTATGATCTCTGTTCTTCCAGCCTTGCCTGCATAGAATGACTGGTAGGCAGGGAAATAATTTTTGAAACTATCTGGCAGCAATCTTTTGTAGGCTTCTATGGGCCAGCTTGTATCGCTGATGGAAGCATTGTTATAAAAAAAGGCCGGCGTTTTTTCGAAAGGCATTGTTAGCTGGATATTTGTACTGGGGCCAATGAATGTGCTCTTGGAATGATCGAAGCCCCACATTCTGAAAATTCCTTCCGGTGTATTGCCATTGGTGAGATACCCGGGCAGGTTGTTCATGCTCCTGGCGAGTTGCGTTAATGAAAAATAATTTCCATTCTCATCTTTTAAAAAATTCCCGGAAGCGTCCCTTACCATTACCAGCCCCGGGTAATTCCTGTTTCTGCGCTGGAAACTGATGAGCAACACATGCCCGGGCAGGTAATTTTTTTGAAGTAAAGCCTGTACCGGCGGAACCCTTAAAGGCTTGCCAGATTCTTCGAGCCTGTATTTCAATTGAAGCAGGAAGGGATTTTTGTTGTCAGCATCCAGCCGCTGTTGAAGCCATGTAAGCAAACTGTCTTTCATGATACCAGCCTGGTCTGTCTGCATAATATACTCCGCACACATCGAAAATATTTTTGCATCTGCGGTTTGTGTGAGCAGCGATCTTACCTGCCTGTAATAATATTTGGGATGGATGCTGTAGCCGAACTCCAGAACAGCCCGTTGAAAATCGGTGCTCCTGTACTGCATATTGTCAAAGGCATACACAACTTTATTATCTGCCCATGGTGAGCGGTAACGGGTTACTTCCATGGCCCTGAACGCTTCTTCCCAGTTCTCTTCTGTTGAATCGGTAAGCGGCATCAGCAGGTTTGCATTGATCGCATTGCGGATGATATTGCGGTATAGCTTGTCGCGGTTCGGTTTTAGAACCTCTTTGAGTGCTACCGGTTGCGTATAGGCTTGTTGTATTCCGAACAGGATAATGAATAAAACAAAAGTTCTTTTCATGCATGCAAGGTAGAGAAACATTTACAACCTCACTGCACATTCGCTGTGAGGAAAGCCTGTATTTTATTAAAGGCATCTGTATAAGTGGCGGCATCCCAATCACCATGTCCGCCGTTCGGATAAAACACATATTGATTCACCACACCCGCAGCATTGAGTTTTGTTTGAACTGCTGCGCATTGCGTTGGACTAACCAAAGGATCTGCACCACCATGCAACAGGATCGTAGGCATGGCGGTACTGCCGCTGATAAAATTCACCGGGCTGGAATTGTTATAAAGCGCAGGATTCTGAACCGGTGTTGCGCCGATCACATTGGCCAGGATAAGCGGTGCGGTAGGATTGCCTCCAACAGGATTGTTGTACATGTCTATCAGGTCGCTGGGGCCGAAGAAAGAAACAATGGCTTTTGCTTTAACGGGTGCATTGTATTTATACCCTTGCAGCATAGCCAGGTGGCCGCCTGCGCTGGCGCCGAGGTAAACGAACTTATTGGATACATTATATTCGGAAAGCCTGTTGTAAATATGTTCAACAGCAGCTTTTACATCCAACTCCTGTGTTGGAAATAAATTATTGGGATTGGCAGAAAGCCGGTAATTGAGATTGAAGATGGCATAATCAGGCAGCCGCCTTTTTAAAGTATCTACAAAGGCAGTAAAATCAGATTTATCACCCAGCG
>JAFDXA010000274.1 GCA_018268185.1 Bacteroidota bacterium | reverse complement strand
TTTATCGCCGCATCTTTGTGTCAGAAGTTGATTGATAGGAATTAAATATCAATCATATCCAAAAATCCAGAATAAACCAAGAGTTTACCAATATCCAATAAGAAGACCGAATCATCCAATATCAGTCAACTTCTATTTTCTTTTTAAGGTTTACGATTAATTATATCCCGTATTAGAATCCTAAGGAAAACCAACAAGATCCAGTCCCGCGAAAATCCCAATATCCCGGTTGAGCTGTAAAAAGCGAAGCCCCGAAAACCAGAACCAATATCCGCCACCTGCCAAAGCATAAAGCGCTGATGGCGAAAACCGAAAACTGAAACCAGGATAACTTATTTGCCAGGAACCCCCTCAGAAAGTAATCAATCCTGAAGAACGGCAAAGCCGAAAGGCCGAACCGGAAAAGAGCTAAACTTCCACGATATTTTGCAAGAGAGCGAAAGACGTTGGAAGTTTTTTTTTATTGGTGAGTGTGGAAATTTGGAAATGAGAAAATGTGGAAATGTGATAATTGGGAGATTTGAAAGTGTTGTATTACCAGGATACTTACTTATTTAAACTTATAAGTTGTCGATTACCCTCATGATAATTTATGCTCATTTTAAGACCTTTCAATGTACCTGTCTTGTATAAATAGCATTTATCGCCTACCCTGTAACTACCTTCGCTGGCTCTGATTTTTGTATTGGTATGTGAATTTTGCAGCCAGGCGCTCTTGAAAAAAATTGCGGAATACGCAGCCTGCTGTTTATGGGGTTTATGCTCAAATCACACTACGCTGGCCGCGGATCATAAAACGGCAAGGTTGAGGCCAGGAATCTACGAATCCGCTAAAACCCTCTCCCATCAAGCATCTTTCGGCCTTTTTGTATTTAAAATCATGCATTCCGGTTTTAAATCATTCGTATATCTACGATGTTCATTTTCGTAACTACCCTGTGCAAAAAATGTTTTAAATACGAGTTACCGTGTAATTACATCAGCCTGAAAAAAGAGCAAATGCGCTCTTGTACAGGAGCTTTTATCGCCGCATCTTTGTACCAGAAGTTGATTGATAGCAATTATCAATCTTTATCCAAGAATCCAGCAAAAACCGACAACGTTTCCAATATCCTGAAACGAAAAAACCGAATCTAATCCAATATCAGTCAACTTCTATTTTTTTAAATCAGAAATAAGAAGTCTGATTATCCAGTGAAAGCCGAAAGATCCAGTCCCGCGAAAACCAGAACCAATATCCAGCCTATGCCCTAAAAAGCGACGATGGCAAAACCGACCCAATATCCAACGTTATACTGTAAAAGGTATAATTGAAAGACCAAAAGAACCCAAGATCCTAAGAAAACAAACAGAATTAAGTATCCTAGCATGTACCTGAACAGTCGTGCGGAAAAACCAAAACTGAAACCAGGATAAATTTATTTTACCGTTTTAAGAGTAACCCCTCAAACGTAAAACCCAATCCTGAAAAGCCAACAAGCAAAAAAGTTGGTTCAAAAAATTAAACTCCTGCTTATTTGAAAAAATAGCGGGAGTTTTCTATTTAAACCCTCCCGAACTAAGCAAGCCTGTGCAAACGCCTGCTGAAAGCTCGTGAACAGGAAATTCAATCAATGATTCCAGGCACAGTATAAGAATCTGTTTTCCGGATGGGCGGAATGCCGGAAAGCAAGTTCATCAAAAATCAAAATGAAGGATATTCTTTTGCAGCCAACCAGGGAAACGCATCTTTTTCTTAGTTGAAGCATAAAAATAATTGCGGGATCCCGCAACCTGACAGCAGGTCATTTTTCACTCCAAAGCCAGGTATCGGGTTTGTAAATCCTGGTACGGGTTAAGTATGCGGAAAAACTACGAATCAGCCAAAACAGCTGCGCAGAAAAGGTTTCATCAGAAAAAATCCGGCAATTCAGTGGATAGCCGGACAGGAATCTGCGTAAATCTACGATTGGAATTTTCGTAAGTGTCCTGTAAAGAAAATGCCTTTAATACGAGTTCCTGTGTAATTACATCACCCCTGAAATAGAGCAAATGCGCTCTTGCACAGAACCATTTATCGCCGCATCTTTGTACCAGAAGTTGATTGATAGGAATTAAATATCAATCATATCCAAAAATCCAGAACAAACCAAGAGTTTACCAATATCCAATAAGAAAACCGAATCATCCAATATCAGTCAACTTCTACTTTTTTAAATTATCATACGCTGAGAGATCTGATAATCCAATTGAAAAACCAACAAGATCCAGCTGTGAAAAACCAAGAACCAATATCCTGCTTATGCTGTAAAAAGCGATGATAGCAAGAAAGACCAAAAACCAAACCAATATCCGGCCTATGCCTTAAAAAGCGATGATGGCCAAAAACCGAAAGGTCCAATTATCCTGAAACATCGCCTCAGAAACGATGTCAGAAAAACCGAAAACAACTGAAACCAGGACAAACTTATTTTACTATAATAGTAAAACCCGATCCTGAGAAACCAACAAACTCCCAAGGAAAGTTGGTCAAAAAAATGGCTTCCACAGTCTTTTGCGATGACGAATCACTGTGGAGGCTTTTTTTATTGCCTTAAATGCTACTTTTAAGGCATGATCCTGAGCAGCACAGACCAGTTAGGCTATATCCCCAAAAGAATCATATCGCTGGTTCCCTCACAAACCGAATTGTTGCATTACCTCTCACTTGAAACCGAAACCATAGGCATTACCAAATTCTGCATCCATCCCGATACCTGGTTCAGGAACAAAACAAGGGTTGGCGGCACCAAAAACGTGAATATTGAAAAGGTAAAGGAACTAAGGCCTGATCTCATTATTGCCAATAAAGAGGAAAATGTAAAAGAGCAGATGGATATCCTCGCTCAGCAATTTCCAACCTGGGTTACAGATGTTAATTGCCTGGAAGATAGTTTTGCAATGATAAATGACATCGGCCGGCTAACCGGAAAGGAAATGCAGGCTGTTGACCTCGTTGACAAGTGTAGAAAATCATTTAATTTACTTTATAAAGAAAATATTTCAAAAAATGTATTATCAGCAATTTATATTATTTGGAAAAACCCAATCATGACCATCGGCGGCGACACTTTTATCAGCTCAATGCTTGAAAAAGCCGGTTTCCGGAACAGCTTTAAAAACCTGAACAGGTACCCGGAAATAACCATAGAAGACATCAACAATTCCGGTTGCGAACTGGTATTTCTTTCTTCAGAACCCTACCCTTTCAGTCAAAAACACATTGATGAGTTCAGCAGCCAGTTACCCGGGAAAAAAATAATACTAGTAGATGGAGAAATGTTCAGCTGGTACGGCAGCCGGTTACTGGCAGCCCCTTCCTATTTCCAAAAGCTATATGCCGACATCAATAAATTGTAGCATTTACTTTGTTGTTATTCTAAACGCAGCAAACAAAAACCGTATTCTCACAAATATTTTCATCCTGCAATTTCCCAATTCTCATATTTCCACATTATCCTCTCAACATTGTAATTTCCAAATTATCAGGTATTTTTGCGAAAAATCTAACTACTTATGGCTTCAAACAAAATCGTTGAATTATTAGGCAAGGATGCCGATAGTTTATTGAACCACGAATGCAAGACGATCACCAAAGACATGATACATGCCCCTTCTCCCAACCACATTGAAGAAAGCTGGATCGGGAGCAACCGTAGTAACCAGACGCTGAGAAGTCTGCAGGGAATGCTCGATCATGGAAGACTTGGTGGAACCGGGTACGTTTCTATTCTCCCTGTTGACCAGGGAATTGAACACAGCGCCGGTGCATCTTTTGCTCCAAACCCGATTTATTTTGATCCGGAGAATATTGTGAAGCTGGCCATTGAGGCGGGATGTAACGCTGTTTGCTCCACTTTCGGAGTACTGGGTTCCATCAGCCGTAAGTATGCACACAGGATCCCGATGATGGTAAAACTGAACCACAACGAATTCCTGAGTTACCCGAATAAATTCGACCAGGTAATGTTCGGACAGGTAAAAACTGCCTGGAATATGGGTGCTACTTCTGTAGGCGCTACTGTTTACTGGGGAAGTGCCGAAAGTGCCAGGCAACTGCAGGAAGTTGCCACTGCTTTCGAAATGGCACACGAACTTGGCATGGCTACCGTTCTCTGGTGTTATGTAAGGAACAGCGGATTTAAAATAGATGGCGTTGATTACAGCACAGCTGCCGATTTCACTGGCCAGGCCAACCACCTTGGTGTTACGATCCAGGCAGATATCATCAAGCAGAAATTAGCCACCAACAATGGCGGTTACAATGCTACCAAGCATGGTAAAACTTCCAAACTGGTATATGAAAAATTAACCACAGAACACCCGATAGATCTGAACAGGTACCAGGTTGCCAATTGCTATATGGGACGTATCGGTTTGATCAATAGCGGTGGCGAAAGTAAAGGAGCTACCGACCTGGCCGAAGCAGTTACAACAGCTGTTGTGAACAAACGTGCCGGTGGTATGGGGCTGATCAGCGGCCGTAAGGCATTCCAGAAACCATTGAAAGATGGTATTGAACTGCTGAATAGCATCCAGGATGTATATTTGGATAAGAGTATTACCATTGCGTAAACAAAATATCGCTTATATTTAGTGTGAAAGGTTTAAAATGCTGCGGCTTTTAAACCTTTCATTCTCTTAAACCTTAAATAACTTTCATGCGACAAGAAGAAGATTTCGATGCAAACCTTGCCGGGGAAGATAATGCCGCTGAACAGGAAAAAGCCAGTTGGTTCAAGCGTATAAAAAAGGGAATTCTCACTTCTACCAAGGATAAGAAAGATGCACCTGAAGGACTCTGGGCCAAATGTCCGAATTGTAAATATACCTGCACGATATCTGAACTCTCTGAAAACGACTTCGTATGCCCGAAATGTGATTTTCACCATCGCATCGGCAGCCACGAATACTTTGAAATACTTTTCGACAACAATCAATACACAGAACTTTTCGGGAATATAAAATCGAAAGATTTTCTCAAGTTTGTCGACCTTAAGCCATATAGTAAGAGACTTGAAGAAACCTACGCAAAAACAGATATTCATGACTCCATTACGGTTGCTCATGGTAAAGTAAATGACAATGATCTTGTTGTTGCCTGTATGGATTTTGAATTCATCGGCGGAAGCCTGGGAAGTGTAATGGGAGAAAAGATCTGCCGTGCCTGCGACTACTGCATTGAGCACCGGATACCTTTCATGATCATCAACAAAAGTGGTGGAGCAAGGATGATGGAAAGCGCTTTTTCCCTGATGCAGCTTGCCAAAACATCCGGCAGGCTCACGATGCTGAGTGAAGCAAAAGTTCCTTATATATCACTTTGCACAGATCCAACATTTGGAGGTACCACAGCTTCTTTCGCCATGCTGGGCGATGTGATCTGCGGCGAACCCGGTGCCCTCATTGGTTTTGCCGGCCCGAGGGTTATTAAAGAAACCATCAAAAAAGATCTTCCCCCGGGATTTCAAAGAAGTGAATTCCTGCTCGAGCATGGTTTCCTTGATTTCATCATACATAGAAAAGAACTAAAAGAAAAGATTGGCACTTTGCTGATATTGTTCAAGAGTTAATTCCCTAAACCAACCAAGTATGCCAAAGTGAAAGCTTTGGCATACTTCTTTAAGAGAACCACATGAAAAACCTGCTCCGGATATTTTATATTTTTTGCCTCTGTGTTTTTTTATATAGCTGCAGTTCTTCCCGGAAAGCCAGCAACTCCTCTGACCCGGGCATTATCAAAACAACCAAAATCAATACAAAAAATGCAAGCGCTGATTCTGTTGTGGCTTTTGCCAAAACCCTTATCGGTGTAAGGTATAAATATGGCTCTTCCGTAAAGGAAAACGGCTTCGATTGTTCCGGCTTTATAACTTATGTGTTCAATCATTTCGACATAAAAGTTCCCCGGCGGTCTGTTGATTTTACAAATGCCGGCTCCCCTGTTTCGCTCGACAGAGCCAGGAAAGGAGATCTCATTCTGTTTACCGGCTCTGATAACAGTTCCGGGGTTGTTGGGCACATGGGCATCATCACGCAAAACAGCAACGGAAAGGTTTTATTTATCCATTCTGCTTCAGGCAATGCAAGAGGCGTGATGATATCTGAGGTAAGCGGTTATTTTAAAACCCACTTTGTAAAAGTGATCCGCATATTCTTTTAAGGTTTCTTCCAGGAAAATTGAACTTAACTTTGTAAAAACATTATTTTGGAACTCAACAACAGGAAGGCATTTCACGAATACTTTTTTGAAGCTACTTTCATAGCAGGCATCGTTTTGCAGGGAACTGAAATCAAATCCTTACGTGCCGGCAAGGCAAGTTTCAATGACAGTTATTGTATTTTTCATAAAGGTGAATTGTTTGTAAAAAGCCTGCACATTTCTGAATATGCTTTCGGAACCTATACCAATCATGAGCCTCTCCAGGAAAGAAAATTATTATTGACCAAACGTGAATTACGCAAGCTGGAGGCCAAAAGCAGGGAAAAAGGTTACAACATCATTCCGCTCAGGATATTCCTCAGTGAAACCGGCTTTGCCAAAGTTGAGATCGGCCTGGGCAAGGGGAAAAAATCATACGACAAAAGGGAAACGATCAAGGAACGCGATACAGGGAGAGACATCAAAAGAAAGTATGGCATTTAACATTCACTAAGACTCAAAGGCACGTTTACTGCAAGCCCGCCATCTGCAGTTTCTTTGTATTTACTGTTCATATCAAGTGCGGTATCCCACATGGTTTTGATAACACCATCGAGACTTACCTTGGCAAAATCAGGGGTGCTCTGTAAAGCAAGCTGGCAAGCCGTTATAGCCTTGATGGCTCCCATGGTATTTCTTTCAATACAAGGTATCTGCACCAATCCGCCAATAGGATCACAGGTCATGCCCAGGTGATGCTCCATGGCTATTTCTGCAGCCATCATCGCCTGTCTTTGTGAACCACCCAGGCTTTCGGTTAAGGCTGCGGCGGCCATGGCACTGCTTACGCCTATCTCTGCCTGGCATCCTCCCATGGCTGCTGATATGGTAGCTCCTTTTTTGAAAATACTTCCTATTTCTGATGCGGTCAGCAGGAACTGGATGATCTTATCTTCGGAATCACCATCACAAAAAAGAATGAAGTACTGCAGAACAGCAGGTATCACTCCTGCGGCACCGTTAGTTGGCGCCGTTACCACCCGGCCAAAAGAAGCGTTCTCTTCATTAACTGCCAACGCAAAACAGCTCACCCAATCAAGAATATAATTGAATTGGTTTCCTCCGTGCTTTACAGCATCAGCCCAATCCCGGTAAGTTTCAAAAGATTTTCCGTTCAGTAGTTTTTTATTCAGTGCATAAGCTCTGCGTTTCACCTGCAAACCACCGGGAAGATAACCTTCGGTGGTACAGCCACGGTATATACATTCATGCATCACCCGCCAGGTATTCAGGAGCATTTGCCTTGTTTCTGCTTCCGAACGCCAGGCCTGTTCATTTTCCATTACTACCTCGTGAATACTCATGCCGGTCTTTCGGCACCAGTGCAACAGATCTTCTGCGGTATTGATCGGGAAAGGAAGATCAACATTGGACCCTGCCGAAGCCTGCTCTCCTTCTTTGATAACAAATCCCCCGCCTACTGAATAATATGTTTCAGCCATCGTATCGCCGTTATGCAGAGAAACCAGGAACGTAAGCGCATTGGGATGAAACGGCAACGACTCTGTAATGAGGAATTCAATATCTTCTGAAGGATCAAAATCGATCTCATGCCTTCCGCCCAATACTATTTTTTTCATCTGCCGGATATCATCGATCCTGGCATTGATACTGTTCACATCGAAAGTAACAGGATCTTCACCACTCAACCCAAGTTGAACGGCTATATCCGTACCATGACCTACACCTGTTTTTGCGAGGGAGCCATATAACAATACTTCTGCATGAATCACCTGGTCGAGCAGGTTCTTTTGACGTAGTGATTCGGTGAACCGTTGAGCAGCACGCCACGGACCAAGGGTATGGCTGCTGCTTGGTCCGATTCCAATCTTGAACATATCGAAAACCGATATAGCTTCGTGGCTCACGACTTGCATTTATCAGGTGAAGAAATAAAACTACCTGTATAAAAATAATCTTTTATTGAACGTAGAGCAAGGATATGCTGAATTTCAGGTAAGAGTTGCCCGGAATAACTACGTTACCATTACCGTCAGTTTTATCAAAAGCGCCATAACCCAGCGAAGGTGGAACGTAAAGCGTGATCTTGCCACCGGCTTTAATAAGCGGAAGTCCTTTTTGCCAACCCACGATCAGTTGCCCCAGAACAAAGTTGATGCCTGATGTGGAAGTATTGGAATCAAAAACGGTACCGGTAGATATCAAAGTTCCGGTATAGTTAACCGTGATATTAGAACATACGGAAGCTGTATTTCCGGTTCCTGCTTCGTCGATGGTGTAAAACAATCCCGAGCTATGCTGGGTTGCAGAAATTGAATTGGCCGTTATATAATTCTGGAGTGTGGTAATTTCCGAAGCTGAAGCAGATGCATTTACATCCGTATAGCCACAGTTTTTATCAGATTTGCTGCATGAAATTGTAGCTACTGAGAGGAAAGCTAAACCGAGGAACCAATTTTTCATTGTAGTTTGTTTATGTATAAGACTTCATTTTTTCCCTTACTGCTGCACTTCACGTTCCGCTTTTCTTTTCAACTCCTGGTATAATTGTTCATTTATTTCCCATTTGAAATGCATGCGAAAATAGGAAAAGAAAAGCACTGTAACCAATACTGCAACGATCAATACACCCGACACACCGTTGGCTGCAGATGATACTTTGGTGTACCATTCCGGTGAAAGAAAATAAACTGCTATGAGGGAAAGTAAGATCGGCAAGCCGAAGATAAGCGCCATGGGCAATCCTTTGGTAAGCTTACTGATAAAACGCCCTTCCTGCTCCCGCACCATCTCCCAATGCCCGATAAAATCTTTTTCTTTCTTCGAAAGCATACCGCAAAAATAGTGCAATTGGCCGTACCCCA
>JAFDXA010000273.1 GCA_018268185.1 Bacteroidota bacterium | reverse complement strand
TCAGCTCGCCGTACTCACCATGATGGCTTTGAAGATCGCAAAAGAAAAAGGCTCCATTGATGACAAGCGTTACAACGAGTTGTTGTTTGAACTGGATGCTGTTCCTGAAAAAGTGGAAGCATTGCTGAAAAATGCAGAAACAGTAAAAGCCATTGCAGAAAAATACAAAGGAGCTTCAGATGCACTTTTCCTCGGAAGGGGATATAATTTCCCCATCGCATTGGAAGGAGCTTTAAAACTCAAAGAGATCTCTTACATACATGCTGAAGGTTACCCGGCTGCCGAAATGAAACACGGCCCCATCGCATTGGTAACTGATACCCTGCCCGTAGTTTTTGTTGCTACGAAAGATTCTTACCACGAAAAGATCGTGAGCAATATACAGGAAATCAAAGCACGCAGGGGTAAAGTGATTGCCATCATCACGGAAGGCGATGAAGTGATACCAACATTAGCCGACGAGGTTTATTATGTACCTCATGCCGATGAGATCATTGCGCCACTTCTCAATGTAATCCCGCTGCAACTCCTGAGTTATTATGTTGGTATTGCCAAAGGCGTGGATGTTGATAAGCCCAGGAACCTGGCGAAAAGCGTTACAGTAGAATAATTTTATTGAATGATGGATAATTTTTGAACGGATAACCCGGTTTAAATCCGGGAGAAAAATTATATTTATCCATTCAAAATAAAGGCCGCGGAGCTTGATTCATCAGCCTTTATCAGTTATAAATTATCCCTTAGGTAAATGAACATCATTCAAACGCACCCGGTCAAGGACCTTGGTTATAATTTCATAGAACATAAATTCATTCCGAAAGGAAAAGATGAATACTACCTGCGCAATATCCAGAACCGCAGCAAGATCAGGTACAGGGCGCTCTCCACTGCCGAAATAGATACGCTTGTTCACAACCGCAATACTTCAGACGACTGGAATAAGATCCTGGTGGCCGATCCATTCAATGCCAACCTGGTAAGGAATTGTAAATTCTTCGGACTGGTTCGCATCGGGAGTCTTCAGCCTGTTTACCAGGAATTTCATAACCTCAGGATGGCCGTAGGCTTATACAACAGCACCATCATCAGTTGTGATTTCGGGAACAATATCTGTATTGACAATGTAAACTACCTGAGTCATTACATCATTGCCGACAATGTGATGATCGCCAATGTGAATGAACTGGCAGCCACTTCAACATCCAAATTCGGCAATGGCATCATTAAGGAAGGTGAGCCGGAAAATGCACGTACCTGGGTAGAAGTATGCAACGAGAATGGAGCACGCAAGATCATCCCTTTCAATGGAATGCTTCCCGGCGATGCCTACATGTGGAGCAAGTACCGTGATGATAAAGAGCTACTGGATAAATTTAAAGAGCTTACTGAAAAAAGATTCGACAAACAACGGGGATATTATGGCAAGATCGGGGAACGCACCGTGATCAAAAACTGCAGCATCATCAAAGATGTGTGGATCGGATCGGATGCTTACCTGAAAGGCGCCAACAAACTGAAGAACCTTACCATCAACAGCGATCCCGAAAGGCGCTCCCAGATCGGTGAAGGTTGTGAAATGGTAAATGGCATCGTTGGGTACGGCTGCCGGATATTCTATGGCGTAAAGGCAGTCCGCTTTGTAATGTCCTCCCATTCGCAATTGAAATACGGAGCCCGGCTCATCAACTCCTATCTCGGGAATAATTCAACGATATCCTGCTGCGAGGTTTTGAATTCCCTGATCTTTCCTTCACACGAACAACACCACAACAACTCATTCCTTTGCGCCTCACTGGTAATGGGACAAAGCAATATAGCTGCGGGGGCCACCATTGGCAGCAACCACAACAGCCGCAGCCCGGATGGAGAGATCGTTGCCGGCCGTGGTTTCTGGCCAGGACTCTGTGTAAGCCTCAAACACAATTCAAAATTTGCATCCTTTACAATACTTGCCAAAGGTGATTTTCCTGCTGAATTAAATATTCCCATTCCCTTCAGCCTGGTAAGCAACGACGTAAGTAACGACAGGCTGCTTGTAATGCCGGGCTACTGGTTCATGTATAACATGTATGCGCTTGCCCGCAATGCATGGAAATATGTAGATCGTGATAAACGTACCGAAAAGATTCAGCACATAGAATACGATTACCTGGCACCCGACACCATCAACGAAATGTTTGCTTCCATTGCCTTGCTGGAATCACTCAAGCCTGATGCAAAAGATACAGCCGTTATCAATGGCTGGGAAAATACAAACCGGCAGACCGTCATTCTCAAAGTAAAAAAATCCATTGAACTGTTCCGGGAACTGATCCGCTATTACGGCATTATGGAAATATTCAGGCATGCAAAGACGAATAAATTCAGTTCATTTGATGAATTGAAGAAAACATTGTCGGCCAAAATACAGCGAAGCGATTGGCTGAATATAGGCGGTCAGCTGATACAAAAAACGTAAGTTGACAAACTGAAGCGTAACATCAAAACCGGGAAAATAACAAGCTGGGACATGCTGCACCATGTTTACCGCCAGGAAGGCGCCGCTTATGCTTCGGACAAATTGAATCATGCCTATACTTCCCTGTTGGAGATCCTGCATATTACACCACGTCAATTCACACCTGCCCTGTTCAAAGAACTGCT
>JAFDXA010000272.1 GCA_018268185.1 Bacteroidota bacterium | reverse complement strand
ATGCGCTTATCGGCAAGGAGCGAACCATTGTGAGTGATATAGCCGGCACCACCCGGGATACGATCCACACACACTATAATCTGTTTAACAAAGAATTCATGCTCATCGATACGGCCGGTATCAGGCGGAAAACAAAAGTGCATGAAGACCTGGAATTCTATTCCGTGATCCGGGCCATTAAGGCCATGGATGAAGCCGATGTCTGCCTGCTGTTGCTCGATGCCGGTAAAGGAATTACCGCACAGGACCTTGCCATATTTTCACTGGCTGCCAAAAAAGGGAAGGGGATCGTTGTACTGGTGAATAAATGGGACCTCGTGGATAAGCAAACCAATACGGCCCGTGATTATGAAAAGGAACTTAAAAAGCGCTTTGCTCCCTTTTCCGATGTGCCCATTCTCTTTATTTCGGTGCACGAAAAACAGCGGATATTCAAGAGCATCGAGATGGCGCTGGAAGTGTTTGAGAACAAACACCGGAAAATTCCTACTTCCCAATTGAATGAAGTAATGCTTAAAGCCATTGAGAGCTACCACCCGCCGGTTGTTCGTGGAAACGCCATAAAGATCAAATATGTGACGCAATTGCCCACTCATACCCCTAGTTTTGCATTTTTTTGCAATTACCCTGACGATATAAAAGCTCCCTACCGGAATTATCTCGAAAACAAACTGCGGGAGCAGTTTAACTTCAGCGGGGTACCTGTAAGGCTGTTTTTCAGAAAAAAATAGGCCTCAAATGTTAAAAAAAACTTGCGATTTCAGGGAAAACGCTTTAGATTTGCGCCGAATTAAAAAACCAAATAAAACAAAATGAAAAAATTATTTGCGATCGTAGCCGTAGCTGCTTTCATGACTGCTTGTAACAGCGAAGAAAAATCAAATGAAACTACAACTGCTACTGATTCATTAACTACTGAAGCAAACAAAATGGCTGACAGTGCATCTTCAATGATGAACAACGCTACTGACAGCGCTTCTAAAATGGTAAGCAATGCTGCTGACAGCGCCTCTAAAATGGTTAGCAATGTAGCTGACAGCGCTTCTAAAATGGTTGACAAAGCTGCTGATAAAGTAGAAAAAGCTGCTGAAAAAGTTGCTGATAAAGTAAAGCACTAATCAGATAGATAAAGAAATAACGGCCGCCTGCTACTGCAGGCGGTTTTTTTTTGCCGGTTTTGAAATCAGTATCGATTAACGTGTTGTGCTATTAAGGTTTTGATTGTTTTACTTTACGGTTTGGTTCAGGCTGGTAAAAATTACAGATCAGGGAACTGAATTTGAGTTTACAGTAGTACAAAAGTTTAATCCTGGTATTGGTTCGTGTGACACGAACCAGGGCGATGGGGGAAGGAATCAATATCGGTAAGTTCTGGTATACAGATGATGGTATTGCAGCAATACCAGGTATTTGATTGATCAGTTCAGTTTCCTGATGATGACGTAGGCGATAACTGCCAGCAGCAGGATCAGTAATACACTAAGATAAACCCAGGGTTGCTGCTGTATTTTTCTTTTTTCTTTTCTTCTTTTTTTCTTTTCGAGTTGTTTTTTCAGGTCGCTGTTCAGTTGCTGAACAAGAAGCGGGATGTTGTTTTTATTTTCCAGCGCCTGTAAGCCTTCAACGGCGTCGTTCATGAATTCATCATCATTCATGGCAGATTCAAACTCATGCAGTTCATCCTCCTGCATGTTGTTATGCAGGTACTGAAGCAGCTTTTCCTGCTCCCTGTTATTTCCCGGGTCGGGTGATATGTTTTTCAATTCATCACTCATCTGTTGAATCTCTTTCCATCAGTATTTTCAGGTTTCTCTTCCCGTTCTGTATATAACTCTTAACCTGCATGATGCTGTATCCCGTAAGTTCGGATACCTGCTGGTAACTCTTTTTTTCAAGATAAAACAAAGTTACACAAAGCTTTTGCTCGGCATTGAGGTTTTCAAGGGCCGCTTTCATGGAATCAAATCGCTTATCCTGTTGCCTGAGATCTTTCAGGTCTGCCGTTTCAGAAACCGTTACCAGTGTTTGTTCATTCAATTCCAGGGTATATTTTCCCTTATCCCTCAGTTTCATGAGGCAATGGTTTTTGGCAACCATGTAAAGCCAGCTCTTGATGTATTCAACCTTGTATTTCTGCAGTTCATGTATGGCTTTCAGGAAAACCTGTTGCACAGCATCCCTCGCTTCTTCTTCATTTTTGAGGTATTTCATGCACACACCCAACAACAGCATCGTATAGCGTTGCAATAAAATCCCAAGCCATTCATTATTGCCGTCTTTGTAAAAATTTTCCAGCAGATCCTTGTCTTCGGTATGTTGGTGATTGCGCAGGTTCAAGTGTGAACGTAATTTCTGTAAGGGTTAGATGATGAATTGTTGGAATTCCATAAGGGGTTGGGGGGGGAAGGTTAAAGGTTTAAGGTTAAAGGTTAAAGGTTAAAGGTTAAAGGTTTAAGGTTAAAGGTTTAGGGTTTAGTAGGTTTAGGGGTTTGGGAGGGGTTTTATTGTTTTTGATTATCTACCCGCCGTTCTCACTTGCCGGCACTTCAACATGCTTAGCCTTTTTATCAAAGAAAAGCAGTTTGATGGCGATCAGGATCATGAAAACAGCAAATATCTTCCTGATGGTATCCTGCGGTAACCTCAAAGCGATCTTACTTCCGAAATAACTTCCGAAAAGAAATGCGAGTGAAATGATCAGCACTACTTTCAGATCTACATATCCCT
>JAFDXA010000271.1 GCA_018268185.1 Bacteroidota bacterium | reverse complement strand
GAGATCATCAGAAGACTGAAGGAACCTGTTCACTGCCGCGATCAATTCTTCAATATCTATGGGCTTTAAAAGATAATCGAAAGCGCTGAATCGTATAGCCTGGATGGCGTATTCATTATAAGCCGTGGTAAAGATGATCTTGAAATTCTTGTTGGGCATCTTGTCGAGCAATTCAAAACCATTTACATAGGGCATCTGTATATCCAGGAATACAAGAGCCGGTTGTATTTCATGAATAATATCGGCTGCTTTACGAGGATCGTTGCATACATATATTTTTTTAATCTCCGGTATGGAGCGTTCTATCATGATCCTCAGCGCATCGGTTGCCCTTTCTTCGTCATCTATCAGTAATACTTTCAGCATATCATTTATTTAAACAGGAAAGAATAATTCCACCCTTGTGCCTGATGCCTTTCCGTTTTCATCATGCAGGTCTATTATGGTAAGAAAGCCTGTATCGCCGGAAGCATTGTGCATGTTTTTCAGCCTTTCTACTGAAACCGCAATGCCCTTGCTTTTATGATAATTGTCGTTGCCCGCATTTTGCCTGACCTGTTTTGCATGCTCACGCCCAACGCCATTATCTTCCACTATACATTTGAGAAAATTATTTTCTTCCGAAAATTCAACTTTCAGTTTCTTTAAACCTTCATGGTGCATCAGGCCATGCCAGATGGCATTTTCAACAAAAGGCTGCACAAGCAAAGTCGGTATCATGATCTCTTCTGCATCAATTTCATCATCGCAATGAATACGGTAAGAAAATTTATCCCGGAAACGCACTGACTCTAGTTCAACATAAATGTTCAGTATTTCCAGTTCTTCCCTGAGCGTTACCATTTCCTTATCGCTATGCACCAATACCGTTCGTAACAGGCGAGAAAATCTTGAGAGATATTTTGTTGCTACAAGATCTTCTTTGGCGAGTATCATCTGCTGTACAGAATTCAGGGCATTGAAAAGAAAATGAGGGTTCATCTGCAAACGCAGGCTTTGCAGCCTCGATTCAGCTGCTTTCTGCCTGTTGAGCAACACCTCCATTTTTGCTTTCTGGTTTTCCTCTTCTGCCCTTGCCCGCTGAAGTTGGTTGGCACACAATACCCCGATCGCTGACAATATTTTTAGGTGGTTCTTCGTGAAATAATTTTTTTTGGGATGCTCACTGTCAATTACCCCGATCACTTCCCCATCACTTACAAGCGGCACGGTTATTTCAGAGGATCGTTTTTCATCATCAACAATATAACGGTTATCGAGCGTGGTATCAGGAATTATTTCAGCAACGCCTGAACTGGCAACATATCCCACAATTCCTTTCCCGATCTCGATCTCGATAGGCGCATGTACCATATATCCCTGTTCCATTTTTGCCCCGTATGCTGCTTTTTGAACCAGCACATTTCTTTTTTTATCGATAAGATAGATCACGCAATCATAGAAGTTGAGTTTACTGATACAGTTCGCTACAACATCCCATAATATATCTTCTGCCTTTAGCCGGCTATTGATCTGTGAAGCAAAATAGTTTA
This sequence comes from Bacteroidota bacterium, assembly GCA_018268185.1. Classification (GTDB taxonomy): domain Bacteria; phylum Bacteroidota; class Bacteroidia; order Chitinophagales; family Chitinophagaceae; genus Ferruginibacter. Next base: position 1,517 of record JAFDXA010000271.1, on the reverse strand, counting down.
CCACAGCTTCTGTTTCCAGTTCTTCACGCTGCTCAAGTTGTTTCCTTTTGTAATAATTGATCACGATCCAGATCAGCAGCAAAGCCAGCAAAAGGCCGGTAGCCTTAAACCACAGCTGTTGCCACACCGGTATTACAATACTGATTTCTGCAACGCTAACCGGAGCTTCCCATTTCCCTCCATCTGTATTCACTTTTACTTCAAAACGGTACGAACCCGGCGCAAGGCCATTGTATTGAACAAAATCCTGTTCGGGCGAAGGTTGCCAGTTCTTTTCCAGGCCAACAAGCCTGTATTGGTAATGAACAGGAACATTATCAGCATCCACCGGGTTAAAATAAAAGATCAGGTGATTGTCGTTTGAAAGAAGTGTATTCTTATCAGGCCTGCCGTCGCCATCAAAAACACCCGTTATATCAATTACACCATGCGTAACATTTACCCGGTAAAACACAATATCAGGCATATTCTGTGCCGCGGCTTCTGAATAAAAGATGCCAAACAATAGGAAAAAGTATAAAAATCGGGCCTGGTAGATCATGTAATTATGCCATACAAATATAATAAGCCTCGTGCCGAACGGCTATAACTATGCTACAAATAATAACCCAACTATTTAACGGCGCCTGCAGGTTATTTAATGGCTCACCAGGATAGAATAAGAAAACCTCTTACTAATTTAAATCTGCCAGTTACTAATAGAACTTGACAATTTCAACTACCTGGCTTTCCTTTGAACTGATAAAGCCCCACTCATCAATGAATTATCGGCAAAAAAAGAGGCAGATTAAAAATAAGATAATTGATTTTCTGATGATCCTGCTACTGCTCACAGCTGTAGGGATCATTGTTGTTATCCTGTAATGCTTTCCCCGGATACATTTATTGCACCTCTGTCAATGGAAGCGGCTTTCTTTATATTTGCATAAATCATCTACTATGCAAAGAAATTTCACTACCCTGCTCTACCATATCGAAAATGGCATACTTACCATTACCATCAACAGGCCCGATAAACTCAATGCGCTCAATGCGGCTGTGTTTACCGAACTCGACAATGCTATGGATGAAGTTTACCAGAACCCTGATATCCGTTCCGTGATCATTACCGGCGCTGGTTCCAAAGCTTTTGTTGCAGGAGCTGACATAACTGAGTTTGCCGGACTGGACAAACAAGGGGCCATGGCGCTTGCAAAAAGAGGACAGGATGTTTTTAATAAGATAGAAAATTGCGGTAAACCCGTTGTGGCGGCTGTAAATGGTTTTGCTTTAGGCGGAGGTTGTGAACTGGCTATGGCCTGCCATTTCAGGTTGGCAAGTGAAAATACCAAATTCGGTCAACCAGAAGTGAATCTCGGCCTGATACCCGGTTACGGGGGAACGCAACGACTTACGCAGTTGGTGGGCAAGGGCAAAAGCATGGAACTGCAGATGACCGCACACCTGGTTGATGCCAATGAAGCGCTGCAGATCGGACTTGTAAATCATGTGACCACATCAGAATCTTTGCTGGAAAG
>JAFDXA010000270.1 GCA_018268185.1 Bacteroidota bacterium | reverse complement strand
TCAAAAATGCTCAACTGCATTTTAGGGCCGCCCGCTTCTTTTAAAGTATCCTGTATGTGTTTTCCGGAAGAAAGCCCGCTCCCATCATGCGAATCACGGCTGGCTTCCAGTTCGGCAAGTATTTCATTAGCCCGGTTGATAAGTTTGGGCGGCATGCCGGCCATACGTGCCACATGAATACCGAAACTGTGGGTGCTGCCACCAGGAGCAAGTTTGCGGAGGAATATGATCTTGTTTCCTACTTCTTTATTGGTGATGTGGAAGTTCCTGATGCGGCTGAATTTATTTTCCAGTTCGTTCAGTTCATGATAATGCGTGGCAAAAAGTGTTTTGGGTTTGAAAGGCGATTCATGAAGGTATTCGGCAATGCTCCAGGCGATTGAAATACCATCGTAAGTAGAAGTGCCCCGGCCGATCTCATCAAGCAATATCAAACTTCGTTGCGTAAGGTTGTTGATGATGCTGGCTGTTTCATTCATCTCCACCATGAATGTACTTTCGCCGCCGCTGAGGTTATCGGATGCACCAACACGGGTAAATATTTTATCGGTCAGCGGTATCCTGGCGGAAGATGCAGGAACAAAACTTCCCATGTGCGCCAGCAGGGTAATAAGTGCTGTTTGACGGAGTATGGCGCTTTTACCACTCATGTTCGGACCGGTAAGGATGATGATCTGCTGCTCACCTGAATTCAGTAAAATATCATTGCTGATATAAGATTCTCCCGGTGGCAGGTTTCTTTCTATAACCGGGTGACGGCTGTCTTTGAGTTCCAGTTCATCAGCCTCATGCAGCAGCGGTTTTTTGTAATTGTATTGCAGCGCATTGCCGGCAAAGCAGGAAAGGCAATCCAATACAGCCATCACATGCCCGTTCACCTGCATGGGTGCGATATAATCCTGCAATTCATTCAGCAGTTCCTGGAATAGCTGTTGCTCTATCTGCAGTATCTTATCTTCAGCGCCGATGATCTTTTCTTCATATACTTTCAGTTCAGGCGTAATATATCTTTCTGCGTTGGCAAGTGTTTGTTTTCTTATCCAGGTGTCGGGTACTTTGCTCTTATGTAAATTGGTTACTTCAAGATAGTAACCGAATACATTATTGAAACTGATCTTGAGTGATGAGATGCCCGTAAGCTGTGCTTCCTTCTGCTGCAGTTCCAGCAGGTAATTTTTTCCACCGCTTGCGATGGTTCTTAATTCATCCAGTTCGGCATGAATGCCTGGAGCGATCAATCCACCTTTGTTCACGGCAGCGGGCGGGTTTTCCTGTATCTCTTTTAATATCTTATCGAGGATATAGCGGCAACTGTTCAGCGAATCACCGAGGCGTTTCAGGTATTCGTTGGAAGATTGAGAACATATCTCTTTGATCATTTCAGTCTGCTGTAGCCCTTTCGCCACCTGTAATACTTCCCGTGGATTGATCTTCTTCAGCGGAACTTTGCTGGCAAGCCTTTCAACATCGCCGGCCTGTTTAATATGCTGACTGATCTTCTGCCTGGTATCCGTTTCTTTCACAAGAAACTCTACAGCATTCAATCTTTCGTTGATGCTGATTATATTATTCAATGGCATCAGCATCCATCGTTTCAACAGGCGGGCGCCCATTGGAGAAACGGTGTGGTTGATGGTTCCGAACAACGTATGAACATTATCAAGATTGCTGATGAGTTCCAGGTTACGTATCGTGAAACGATCCATCCACAGGTGCTCATCCCTGTTGATGCGTTGCAGCGATGTGATGTGCTGAAGATTGGGATGCTCTGTATCTTTCAGGTAATGCAGCACAGCGCCAGAAGCTATGATGCCGGCCGTCAGGCCTTCAACACCGAATCCTTTCAGGCTGTGCGTACCGAAATGTTTCAGGAGATTTTCGGTGGCATAGGCTTCTGCAAAAACCCACTCATCCAATGGATATGTAAAGAAGGAATTGCCGAAATATTCTTTAAATGTTTTTTGTTTGTTGCGCTGAAAGATCACTTCTGCAGGTTGCAGGCTTTGCAGCAATTTATCAGTGTATTCCCTGTCGCCTTCTGCAATGAAAAATTCGCCGGTTGAAATGTCAAGAAAGGCAATGCCGATTTTTTCATCAGCAAAATGCAGGGCAGCCAGGAAATTATTGCTGTTGTGTTCAAGCAATTTATCGTTGGTGGCTACGCCGGGCGTTACCAGTTCTGTTACGCCGCGTTTTACAATTCCCTTTACTGATTTGGGATCTTCGAGCTGATCGCAGATAGCAACCCGGTGGCCGGCTTTTACCAGTTTATGAAGGTAGGTTTCAAGCGCATGATGAGGAAAGCCTGCAAGTTCGGCTGAAGCAGCGTTGCCATTATTTCTTTTGGTAAGCGTGATGCCAAGCACCTGTGATGTTACGATGGCGTCTTTACCAAAAGTTTCGTAAAAATCTCCCACGCGGAACAGCAATATGGCATCAGGATATCTGGCCTTGATGGCATTGTGTTGTTGCATTAAAGGAGTTTCCGCTGCTGCTTTTGCCATGATTTTAATCGGTGGGCAGCAAAAATAGGAAAAGATATGTGACTGCAAGAAACGGAAGAGCAGGGTATAAGCAATGTGAGTAAATCCGGGTGAATGTGGAAATGTGAAAATTTGGAAATTTGATAATTGGTTTGGGGAGATGGGTATTCGAATTGATTATTCAAGCCTGATGATTCTTTAGTCAAAAAAAGTGTTCCTGATCATTGAAACAGCTTACATTTTCACATCGTCACATTTGCACATTTGCACATCAGTTTTCTTGCTTACGCATCACACCATTTTCAAATTTTCAAATTATCTAATTAGTTCTCCTGCTTACTCAACACATCTTTTTTCATCTTCTCCCAAAGGCTGTCGAAAGATTGCTTCTTCTCATCCTTCCATTCTTTGCTGAAAGTTCTTATTTTCTCATCTCTCTCATCTTTGGTTGCTGAAAAAAAGGAACGGATCGTTTCTGCATTGTTTTCGAATGACAACTGGTTGTATAGTTCTTTCAATTGCTGTTCCTGTTTCATATTTGTATGTGCCAGGTCAATTTCCATTTCTTCCCGGAGCATTACTTTTTCATCGTAGCTGCCTGATGGCAATAATGTTTTTGCGATCACGGGCATCAGTTCTATCAGCATCAGGATGAAAACGATGAGGTAATAACGGAATTGCAGCGGGCTGTTCTCTTTAAGGATATTGTTGAGTGCTTCAACCCTTGTAAGGAAACCATCGTTTAAGTATTGACTGAATGCTGCTTCGGCCATCTTTTTTTCATTTTCCATGCCGGCAAGGGCAGTTTCGGTGCTGTCGAGTTTCGGCTGTATCTCTTTTAGTGATTGCTGGTATAAAGCATCGAGTTTCAGGTATTCATTTTTCTTGGCGGTTGCTATTTCTTTCAGACCAACTTTGCCGGAGCCGCCGGTGCCATCTGTTTCCCTGATAAAACTTTCCCTTGCTCTTGAAACTTCATCGTACCTGTCTGTCAACTCCTTTTGTAATGCTGTTTTTTCTGCAATAAGTTCATCCTTCCTGTTTTTATACAATGCATCCAGTTCACTGCGCTTGCGTTGTTTCTTTTTTTCATTATCGAGTGATGACTGCAGTTTTATTTCTTTATCGAACATGTACAGCACAGCCGGTTGTGCCATAAAAGTGCCGATCGTGATGGCAAGCAATCCACGAAACAGGAGCGGTATCAATTTCCTTTTATTGAAGCGGGTGATGCCTTTGATGAGCGCCCTGTCAATTGTAAGAATTATGAAACCCATGAACAAGCCCAGCAGGCAGAAGATCATTGGTGAAGAGATCATGGTGCTGAAGAAATAGGTCCAGGCAAGTGTTGCAAACAGCCAGGTGCCCAATACACTCATTCCGATGATCCGGTACCTGTTGCGGTCGATCACAGAATCAGTTACTATTTCTTTTTCGGCCGTTGCCAGCCACCATAAAAATTCAGTGAAGTTTGATGGGGTATAATCTGCCCTTTGGGAAACAGCCGTATTTCCAGTACTCATGTTAACCGGTTAAATGAATGAATAAAAATTCAGTAGTTGAGTTGAGTCGGAATAAAGCGTTGAAGTTGTTGCAAAATAGATAATTCCAGCAGATTAAACGGCTTATTGACGGGCTTATTTTAAAAGCCTTGCTACATTAACAGTTTGTTTGGGAACTATACCTAAACTACGCTTGGCCAAAGCAGTCTATTGCTTATCTTTGCCCGCCTTTTAAAGGGCAAATATTAGAATTTTAGATTATGAAAAAAGTATACAGCAGCCTGTTTTTCTTTTTTGCACTGTTTTTAGGTTTACAGGCTCAGCCGCCAAAGGGCATGGGAGCCAGCGATCCGGATGCAAAGAAGGTATTGGACGCAGTAAGTGCCAAATTCAAAACTTATAAATCTGTACAGGCTAAATTTTTATTGAAGATCGAAAATGCTTCCGGCAAAAATATAGGCACCAAAACGGGAACGGTTTACATGAAGGGAACCAAATACCGCATCAGTGTTACCGGCCAGGAAATATATTGTGATGGATCAAATGTGTGGACTTACGATAAGGCTTCAAAAGAAGTAACCATTAATAAGATCGATCCTTCAGCCAATTCGATCACTCCGCAGAAATTGTTCACCAACTTTTACGATAAGGATTTTCTTTACAAACTGAACGGGAATGTGAGTATGAACGGAAAGTCAATGCAGGAAATTGAACTCACACCAATTGACAAAACAAAGCCATTTCACAAAGTGTTGCTGTATATCGATAAGTCATTCATCAGCACAACCAAAATCTTTGAGAAAACAGGTAACCGTTATACTTACAGCACCAGCGGCATGAATACGAACGGCAATATTCCTGATGCAACATTTGTATTTGATGCGAAGCAATATCCCGGAGTAGAAGTGGTTGATCTCAGGTAAAACAATTATTGCATTGAAAATAGCGGAGGCTTCGGAAGAAGCCTTTTTTATTACCCGTAAAGTTTCGGCCAGATTACTGATCGTTGCTTCCCCACCTGAATGTATTTACAGGTAAGCCGGCAAGATCAAGAACACGGTCTACCACGGTGGCAGCCATTTCTTCCAAGGTTGAAGGTTTGCTGTAGAAAGATGGTGTAGCCGGGCAGATAATGCCACCAGCCAGCGTAACCGTTTCCATATTTTTTATGTGAATAAGGTTGTATGGCGTATCCCGTACAATACATATCAGCTTTCTTCTTTCTTTCAGAATAACATCTGCAGCCCTGGTAATGAGGTCGTTGGAAATTCCCCCGGCAATCCGGCCAAGTGTTCCCATACTGCAGGGAATGATGATCATGCAATTGTATTGTCCTGATCCTGAGGCGAACGGAGCGTTAAAATCGTGCTGGGAGTAAGTCTGTAAGGTGGTGTTTTCGTAGCTGCTGTCGCCAAGTTCAGTTTGCCATACCTGTTTGGCATTGTCTGTCATAACTACGGCAACGCTGCATTCCGACTGCTTTAGCTGAAGTTTTGTTAATAATTGCCTGGCATATATAGAACCACTCGCCCCGGTGATGGCCACCACAATTTTTTGCATTATTTTTCCGTTTAAAGCTGTAAGCTACTAAACAATTATTTTATGCAAAAGGTTGCAGGCATCCTGTTCATCAGCATTTTTACCATAGCTGTTCTGTCTTTCAGCAAGGCAGATAAAGAAAAGATCAATTGGGTAAGTGTAACTGAAATGAATGCGTTATACAGTAAAAATCCAAAGCCCATCCTGCTGGATGTTTATACCGATTGGTGCGGCTGGTGCAAAGAAATGGATCGTACAACCTATAAGAATGATAAGGTTGTAAAGTATATCAATGAACATTACTATGCAGTGAAGCTTAATGCAGAGTCAAGAGAAAAAGTTATTTTCAATAATAAGCAATATGCCAGTTATGAACTGGCCCAGTTCCTTTTATTCAACAGGCTTGAATTTCCAACAACAGTTTTTATGGCGGCCATTGATGCGCAGCCGGCGCCGTTGGCAGGATATCTTCGACCGAAAGAAATGGAAGCCCCATTGAAATTCTTTGGCGAAGGCGCACACAAAACAACTACGTTCGTTGAATTCAACAAGAGCATGAAAGGAGAGTGGTAAGAAAAAATCTGTTTCTGTTACATTGATCCAGTATCAAGTATCCAGTGTCAGGTTCCCTGCATTCTAATCTTGTTCATAATCCCCCTTTAGCAGCTTCACTGTATTTTCTTTTCGGATAACCTATCTTTATCCGATGGCATCTGCTACTTCGCTTCAACGCCGTTTAGGACTTTTCCAGGCTACAGTATTGAACATGATCGACATGGTTGGCATTGGCCCATTCGTGAGTCTGCCGATTGTGATCGGACTGGTAGGCGGCATGTATTTATATGCATGGATAGCAGGAGCGCTTCTTTCTTTATTGGATGCGATGATCTGGAGTGAACTGGGCGCAGCTTACCCTTTGGCAGGTGGTAGTTATAATTTTCTGAGAGAAGCGTATGGTAAGCATGGCACAGGCAGGATGATGAGCTTCCTGTACGTTTGGCAAACCATCATCCAGGCACCGCTGGTGGCGGCATCTGCCGCCATAGGTTTTGCACAATACTTTGTTTATATAGTTCCGCTTGATCTGTGGCAACAAAAGATCGTTTCCGGGGCGGTGATACTCTTCATCACTTTTTTGTTGTACCGAAAGATCGACAGCATTGGCAGGATCGGCATATTACTGTGGGTTGGCGTGATCGCAACACTTGGCTGGATAATAATCGGAGGGATCAGTCATGGAAATTTTCTGCAACCATTGCACGAACTGCCCGGATCATTCAATGCTGTAACACTTGTTTCATTTGTTTTCGGACAGTCATGTGTAAAGACCATCTATAGTTACCTCGGATATTACAATGTATGTCACCTGGGTTCAGAAATAAAAGAGCCGGGAAAGAATATCCCTCGCAGCATGTTCATCTCCGTTATCGGCATTGCGGTATTATACCTAGCCATGAATATGAGTGTGGGAAGCGTGATCCCCTGGCAGGAAATCAAATCATGGCAGGTGAATGACAAGAATCATTTTGTGGTAAGTGTTTTTATTGAAAGATTGTATGGCCATACAGCAGCAGTAGTGGCAACCGTTATGATCCTGTGGGTGGCGCTGGCCTCTTTGTTTGCCGTGATGCTTGGTTATTCCCGTGTGCCTTATGCAGCAGCTCTCGACGGAGCTTTTTTTAAAATCTTTGCGAAGCTTCATCCAACAAAAAATTTCCCATACGTTTCCCTGCTCGTTCTGGCAGCTTTTGCTTTTGTGTTCAGCCTGCTTTTCCGGATGGGTGATATCATCAGCGGTATACTTGGCATGAGAATACTGGTTCAGTTCATCGGCCAGGCAGCAGGTGTGATGTTGCTTCGGAAAAGAAACGGTATAAAAAATCTTCCGTATAAAATGCCCCTTTACCCGCTGCCGGTTGTGTTGGTGATTGCGATGTGGGGTTGGGTATTCTATGCAACAGGGCCTGATATCATCAAAGGTTTCCTGGCCGTTTTTGTTTCAGGGTTTATTGTTTACCTGGTTCAGGCCAACCTCAAAAAGGAATGGCCGTTTAATGACAGGTGAATTTTCGGGATGGTTCGTGGTTACAATGGAATTGCTGGCTGCAAAATTTATTCAGTTTTATGTGTTGTGCTGTTAAGGCTTGATTGTTTTGCTATACGGTTGGTTAAGGATAGTTGAAATTACAGATCAGGGAACTGAATTTGAGTTTGCAGTAGTACAAAAGCTTAATCAGGGAACCATCCGGAAAAAGCGGCGTATCCTTTTTCCGGGCTCTTTTTTTGATAATTTTTTGGAGAAGCAAAAAAGTATAGTAAAAGAGTAGAAGTCATCAATCAATCAATGGTTCTTACTGAAAATTTCAATAGCACAATGCGTTAAATTAAAACAAAGTGATTGAAATTATTTCCACACGGTTTTGTGCCATTTTCTATTCGCTTTTAATTTTTGGCACAGTTTTGTGCCAATTTTTTATCACAACATTTTGTACCAATTTCTTTTCCTTCTTTTTTGTGTCAATTTTTAATTTCACTTTTTTGTGACAATTTTTTGTTCAAATTTCAATTTGGCACAAAATAATTTCTTGAAAAAAACTGTTGCAAACAATTTCCTTCCTGCCTGAAATGCCCAAACAATTTTTACAGTTGGATTTAACAGCTTATTTTTATTATATGGTGAAAGGGTTTATTATAATTTGTTTATTTATAGTAGCGGCATCCCAGCCTGTCATGGCGGCCAATTACAACTTTTTCAACAAGGCGCCGATAGATACCGCAAAAAAATACCGCATTACAGGAGTGATCACACAAACTTCATCCTATTGCGGGGGAGCGGCCCCACCGGAACAGCTTTTAAAAAAGCTGGCTACACCTTCTCCGTATCCCGGGAAAAAATTTTACATAAGGGCCGGTAAGGTAAATAGCACAACGGGTAAGATTATAGTAAGTTTTGTTACCGATGAAAATGGCTTGTTCTCCCTGAAGCTGGCACCGGGAATTTATTCAATGATTGTGGAAGAGCAACTTAAACCGATCGATATAAAACAACTGGAAACACCACAGCTCAAGGCTGATGAAAAATGCCTGAAGGATTGGTGGGCAAAACCTTTCTACCTGCTTGTTGTAAAAAATCGTGATATCGGTAATCTCTCCTTTAATATCCATCATGCCTGTTTTGTAGAACATGATGTTCCCTGTTTGCAGTATGTAGGCCCACCCCTGCCATAATTTTTTTAACAAACGATTAATATATGTTAAAAAAATAATACCTTCATGTGGTAAGGGCATTTTCTATCCGTTACTTTCTTGAACCAATCAAAAACCATCATCATGAAAAGGCGATTATTACTTATTGCATTACTCCTTTTTTTATTTCTTTCTTTTTTTTGGGTTAACAGGTCTTTTTACAGCAAACAGCCTGCTAACCCGGCTACCGCACATGTAGCGCAAAAAGAAACTTCACAGTCTTTAAAAGAACAGGTTCAAGATCCTGCCCATGCGGTTAATGGTAAAATACGGGTTGAAAAACAGGTAAAGCAATCAAAGTCTGTTATTACAAAGCAGAAGTTTTCCGTGAGTATTGATGAGTCTGAGCCTACGGAAGGAGAAGAATACTCAAAATATAAAAAAGGAAAAAGGCCTGAACGTGGAGAAGAAAACGAAAGTGAATTTGAACTTGAAGAAAACGAAGGAGAAGGAGAAAATGACGAGTATGACGGCCCGCACATGGCAGCTTTAATGGAATTTCAG
>JAFDXA010000026.1 GCA_018268185.1 Bacteroidota bacterium | reverse complement strand
GAATGGGTTCATTTTGGACTTACTTCACAGGACGTAAACAATACTGCCATCCCGTTACTGTGGAAAGACGCTGTTGAACTGGAATTTCTTCCGGCAGTGTTGAACCTGCAGCGACATATCGGTGAAATGGCGATCAGTTGGAAAGATATTCCGATGCTTGCAAGAACGCACGGTCAACCCGCTTCTCCTACCGCCTTGGTAAAGAATTGATGGTGTTTGTTGAAAGGCTGGAAAACCAGGTTCAGTTATTCAGTTATATCCCTTTCACTGCAAAATTCGGTGGCGCCACCGGCAATTTTAATGCACACCATGTTGCTTATCCAAAATACGATTGGATAAAATTTGCCAATGAATTTGTTGAAGAAAGGTTGGGATTGCAAAGACAACAGTACACTACACAGATCGAACATTATGATGTTCTCGCAGCACATTTTGATGCGATCAAAAGGATCAATACGATCTTCATTGATTTCTGCAGGGATGTATGGACATACATCAGCATGGATTATTTCAGGCAGAAATTAAAGAAAGGAGAAGTAGGCAGCAGTGCCATGCCGCATAAAGTAAACCCGATTGATTTTGAAAACGCAGAAGGTAATCTCGGTATGGCCAACGCTATCCTGGAGCATCTTTCTTCAAAATTACCGGTATCAAGGCTGCAGAGAGATCTTACAGACAGTACAGTACTCCGGAATATCGGCGTTCCGCTGGCGCATACCATCCTTGCCGCAGCATCCATTGAAAAAGGATTGAGCAAACTCATCCTGAACCCCTTAAAGATCAAAGCCGACCTCGAAGACAACTGGGCAGTGGTTGCAGAAGCTATTCAAACGATCCTGAGAAGAGAAAATTACCCCCAGCCATACGAGGCTTTGAAAGAACTTACCCGTGGGAAGCATGCCATTACAAAGAAAGATATACATGGCTTTATTGGAAAACTGAAGATCCCAGCGGCATTGAAAAGAGAATTAAAGGCTATTACTCCTTATAGTTATACCGGGATTTGGGAGGAATAATATAACCGGCGGAATTAGCTGATAGAAAAAGACTCGGGTATTTTCCGTTTATTGGAAAGCAAAATATGCTATATTTATGTAGAACACATGCCTTATGAGAAAGATTTTACTCTTAATATTCATATTTACGGGTTTTCAGAAAAATATCCAAGCCCAGAGTGACACCGCGTTCTGGTTTGCTGCCCCTGATATTGATATTGTTAATCATCCTATTTATGGAGCATATGACCGCCCCATTTATTTACGGCTAACCTCGTTCAATTCCACCCCAACAAATGTAACTGTTTCAATACCTGCTAATACAACATTTACCCCGATCTCGATTGTTATACCTGCAAATTCAACAACAACAATTAATTTATCAAGCTGGATTGATTTGATTGAAAATTCACAACCTGATATTATCAGCAATAAGGGGATGTACATTCAATCCTCTGCCGACATTACAGCATATTATGAAGTCAACAGCATTACCTGCAAATGCAATCCTGAATTATTTTCTCTTAAGGGGAAAAATGCAGTTGGAAATGACTTTTACATACCATCACAACTTACATGGAGTTTAGATACTATAAGACATCCGAATGCAAAAGCAGCCTTTGACATCGTAGCAACGCAAAATAATACTACAGTTACGATTACGCCTACCAAACCCCTGATTGGACGCCCAGCCAACACAACTTTTACCATAACCCTAAATAAAGGGCAAACTTATTCATGCCAGGCATTGTATAGAAATGGTTTTAATTTACTTAATGGAAGTAAAGTCAGTTCAGACAAACCGATTGCAGTTACAACCAAAGAAGACCTGCTGTTTACCGACGGAACATGTGCCGACCTTGCAGGCGACCAACTTATTCCCAAGCCTATCCTGGGCACTGAATATGCCGTAGTAAGAGGTAATCTCACTACCAGGGATAAAGCCATTGTTACCGCAATGAACAATAATACAAATGTTTACTTGAATGGAAGCGCTTCTCCCTCCGCCACAATCAATGCAGGTCAATCTTATGAAATTGACATAACAACCTTACCTGCATTGTATATTAAAACTGATAAAGTTGTAAGTGTTTTTCACTACTCTGGAGATGGATGCGAAGCTGGTGCTGCTATTATTCCCAAATTAAATTGTACAGGATCTTCGTCGGTTTCAATTGTGAGAAGCAATGGAGACAATGCCTTTGTTTTATTGGTTACCAAAAACGGGAATCAAGGCAACTTCCTGATGAATGGAACTCCGGGGGTTATTACTGCTGCGGATTTTTCGCCATTGAATGGTACTGGCGGCAACTATGTTTTTTGCAAAAAGAATCTGACCGGATCAATGCCCATAAATACTACTACCACTTTCAGCAACACATCCGGAAAATTTCAACTGGGATTTATCAATGGTGATCCCGGGGGATATATGTACGGCTATTTCTCTGATTTTAAAAAAAGCAATGTAACCACTTCACAGGAAGAAATGTGCAGGTTTGATTCTGTGCAATTAAACGCAACCGGGGGAATATCCTATCAATGGTCACCTGCTGCGGGTTTGAGTAATCCGAATATCAGCAACCCAAAAGCTTCTCCTGCTATAACTACTGACTACAAAGTTGTAATCACCGATATCGATGGATGTATCGATTCTGCTTTCGTAAAGGTAATAGTCAATTCCTGTTCTACTAATGGTATCAGTGGTATCATCAACGACTATACCCCCGTTATTTCATTCAATCCATGCAATAATAAAATTACTGTAGAAGATGGTACAAAATAT